>CANQEB010000120.1 GCA_947594085.1 uncultured Lachnospiraceae bacterium
CATCACGCATCTGCACGCGGGTGATATTGACACGCTTTGCGGAGATGACGCGCGACATCGCCACGTTGATCAGGATCGAAGCGATGCCCACCAGCGCGAGCACCGGGCTGTACCGCAGCATGACGACGAGGTAGAAGACCATCATCGCCGCGTTCAGCACGAGCGGAGCGAAGGTGTTCACAAGCGTATCCGCGATTGTGGCGCTCGCATCCTGCCGCTGCTGAATGTCGCCCGCCATTCGCTGAGAGAAGAATTCCATCGGCATCCGCAGCACCTTCCACAGAAAGGAGGTGTTCCCGACCGCGGCGAGCTTGCCCTGGATCAGATAGTTCGTCTTCGCCTGGGCAAACGCCACCACAAGCTGCATGACGGAGATAAACGCCAGCGCGGCAAAGAACGGCCAGAACCATTCCGGGTTCTGATGCGTGAGCAGCCGGTCCAGGAATATCCGCGAAAACGCTGGCTGAATGATGCCGATGATCGAGGTGATCGTCGTCGTGAGAATGACGAAGACGATCGCGGCCCCCGCGCCGACCAGGCGCTTTTTCGCAAAGGACAACACACTCTTCGGCTTTCCGCCCGGCTCGAAGCTCTCCGTCGGCTCAAACATCAGGCAGATGCCTGTGAAGCTCTGGTCGAAGGTCTCCATCGAGACGGTATAGTTGCCCTTCGCTGGATCGTTCAGGACGACCTTGTCCCCCTTAAACCCGCAGAGGACGACAAAATGGTTGAAGTTCCAGTGGATGATGCAGGGAAATTTTCCTTTTTCCTTCAACATCTCCGGCTCGTAGCGGTAGCCCTTCGCCTGCAGGCCATAACTGCGCGCGGCCTTGAGAACGTTCTTCGCATTGGAACCGTCGCGGGAGACGCCGCAGTCTGCGCGGACCTGCTCAAGCGGAATCCACTTTCCGTAATAGGCAAGGATCATCGTGAGCGACGCCGCGCCGCACTCGAGCGCCTCCAGCTGCATCACGACAGGAACCTTCGCCACGCCTTTTGTGATCGGTTCGTTCTGTTTTTTCTTCACCATAACTCACCTCAGTTAAACAAGAATGACATCGGAGAGACCCGCTCCGTGACGATCGACACCTCATAGACACCATCCGGCAGTGTTTCATTCAAAGTCAGCGGATAGACCCACTCACCTTCAGAGAGTCCGCCGACGCGCAGCGCGTACTCTGGGAAGCTGTCGTCCACGGCAACCGGCTCAGCAGCGATCTCCTTCACCGTATACTCCTTGTTCCCGATGCGCACGATGTCGCTCTGCCCGACTCCGTCGATCTCCGTCTCCTTTACGTAGCAGATGGCCGTGCCATCCTCTGAGACGACGACCGTGGGCAGCTTCGTCTCAAGGGAGCCGACGACGCCCCAGACAATGAAGCCCACGAGCAGCACGATGACTGCCGAGAGCGTGAGCCAGATCCCGGGATTCGTCACCCTGATGTAATCGTTCAGCTGCTCGGGTGAGGACACCCGCTCCAGACTCTTTTCTCTGAAAATTGAATTTGCCATGTCATTTCCTCCCATGCACTTTTATTCTCACAGGTTCTTTGCGATCCTGATAATGTTCTGTTCAATCTCTGTATCTGCGATTCACGTCTTTCTGGCATCGCCTGTATTTTCATCCTCCAGCTCCAGAACGTACTGCTCGCCGTCGCATTTGCAGCGTCCCTTGCAGAAGACGCAGTAATAATCTTTCATATGGTACCAGGGCCGAGAGACCTTGTGCAGATAGCGAAAGCCGTTCCGCAGATGCGCTCCCCGCGCCGGAACCTTGCCATCGTATGCCCAGATCAGCGAAGTGATAGCCCCAAATTTCCCGCGGCTCTTCAGATCAGCGATCGCGTCGGCCAACAGCCTTGAACCGATCCCCTGCCCTTGACAGTCGGAGGCCATACACATGCTCCGGAACTTGATCAGCTTCTTTCCGTGCGCCAGCCGATTCAGCTCCTCGAGCGGGATCTTCGTCTCCTCGTGCAGCTTCTGCGCTGATTCCACCCCGAACAGCGTGATCCCCGCAAGGCGGCCGTCGTCCCGCCTCGCCGCGTAAAAGAATTCGTCCTCATCGCTGATGTGCCAGCGCATTTCTTCCTCCGACATATAGCGCTCGCCGAAATTCTCGTCGAACATCTCCGTCAGAAACGGGATATCTGTCTCCCGCACATAATCCATGTCTCGTTACCTCCTGTATATCGTTCTTCTTTTCTGTCTGAGACATCCCTGTCAGGCCTTTTTCGGAATACCCGCCAGCGCGAGATACACCCCGAGTCCTACCAGCAAGAACAGTCCTAGGGATATCACGCCGCCAGACACCAAAATCAGCGACGGCCCGATCATCTGTCCCACTCGGGACACCAGAATATAGATGATCAGCGCGTCGTTGTCGGAATAGCTCTGGGTGGTCTTCGTCTTCGTGAATGCGTCCATGATCACCGAGAGACCGAACGAGTCCAGCACTCCGCAGAGCACCACGGCCAGCACCAGCAGCGGCATCACCGCCACCCAACCGTACAGCGCGATCAGCACTGCGCTCGCCGCCATATAGAAGTATGTAGCCTTAAGAGACGACATTCGGTCGGAGACAAAGTCGGTCATGAACGGTCCTACGTACGCGCAGAGCAGATAATTCACCAGCATCAGCACCGAGGCGACCGTCGCGGAATACCCGTATTCGTTGACAAAAAGCGGCACAATGTACGAGATGAAGACCGAGCAAGTGTAGACCGGCAGCAGCAGAAACAGCAGGAATTTCAGGGCATGCACATTCTTCAGCACACGGAAGATGTCCGCATAGCTCCCCGCCTCCACTCGTCCTTCGATCGGCACCCTCAGCGACAGCACCAACGGCACCAGCAAAAGCATGGCGGAGCCCAGATAGATGTGGGAGTAGGCCAGCTGATTCGCTAATATTCCGCCCAGGATCGTGCCCATGCACTGCCCGGCGAACGCACCGCCGTTCACATACACGAGCGCGCGCATCCTCTGCCTGCCGTCCGCAAAGAGGAATGCGTAGTAGCGTATGCCGATGAAGAGACAGCCGCTCCCAAATCCAGAAATGCCAAAGCCGAGGAACAGCAGGCGATAGTCGGTCGCGGCTCCACGCACGATCAGACCAAGCATCAATGCGAGCACTCCGACACTCAAAAAGGAGCCAAAGCGTTTCGTCCGTCTGCAGATTCCGCCGGAGACAAACACGCCAAGTGCCGTCATTGCCGAGAGAAAGGTGATCGGAAGACTCACCAACAGATCCATGTTCATTCCCGGCACCGCCATCGCCATCTGCCGGATATAAATGACGTTGAACGAGTCGCCGATCGACGCGGCGAAGAACGCGAACACGAAGATCAGGCGGACAAACGCATTCTGTTTCATAAATTCAGACTGTTCCATTTTGTCCCTCCGTCAACGTCCCCGTATTTGTGACAAAGAACTGATACTCCGCCAGGATCAGAATCGAAAAGGTCAGAAGCAGTACCGCCTGCAGGACATAGTCCAACCCCATCTTGCGGCGGTAATCCGCTGACATCCTATAGGAGATCTCGTCATCCTCCCCGAGGGACAGCTTCTCCACCTCCGGGATCAGATCCGTGTAACGCTGCAGATATGCCTCCACCTCGTAAAAGTCCTCCCGCGCGATGCCGAGCGCTTCCACCTTCGCGATATCCGCCTGCACCGATTCTCCGATGTGCTCGCAGAGCTCCCGGGAACTCCCTGCATAATCTCGGTACGCGTCCACACCTGTCATCGCACTGAACGCCGCGATCCAGACCAGAGGCACAACCGCCGCGATGCGGTAGGCTTTTCTTCCCTCCGGGACCAGCCGCCAAATCAGATGGATCAGCAGCAGCGCAAGAACAAATCCGGCCACCGCGATCCCCACGAGCTTCAAGAGGTAGCCGCCCATCTCCCGATATATGTCTGAGATTCCGCTGACCGTCAGGATGCGCGCGTCGGCGCCCACCGCGTACATACAGTAGAGGTGATTCCTGTCGCTCATATTGTTTCCGGCAGGCATGGAATACGCGCGTTCCGGAAGCATCGCAGGCTCGGTGGAGAACAACAACCGGTTCTCCACGGAGAGAATATGCAGCTCATCCACGTCGTCGATCGAGTTCCGCAGCTCAAGCAGGTCTTCCTGCATCCCGTAGAACGTCTCGATCCTCTTGCCAAACTTCGTGCTGTAGTCGGTATTATAAATAAAATCCGCCAGCTCCACGCCGATCAGATTCTGTCTCGTATTCTTGAGGTTGCTGAAATACATCAACCCGCCCAGCGCCAGCGTAATCACTGTCAACAGCAGCGCCAGAAGCTCTACCATGAGTCGTTGTCTGTTGTGCATGTTTCCTCTTCCAATCTTACGATTCATTTCCCTTATCCATCCCGGTCTTCGCATCTTCCTTCTGTTCGTAGATCTTATCCGCGATCAGATACACACTCATCGGGATCTTTGCCCCTACCTTTTCAATCGTATCCAGATTCAGGGAAATATGTGGTGTGATCAGAAATACCTGATTCAGCTCGTCGATCGGAGTGCCGTCTAAGTAGTCCTTCAGTGTCTGCGCGAGGAAGCCTCCCTCCTCCGGCGCGTCCGTCATCGTGATGTGCATCAGTGCCCCGTATTCCACCTGGCTTTCCGTGGTCTCCGCCACCGTGATGATCCCTGCCTCGTGTACCTCCTCGAGCAGCCACGGCAGCATTTCGTCCTCGATCATTCCCGTCGTGATATACAGAACGTCAATATCCGGAATCAGCTCGTGATACGCGGCTTTCAGCTCATTGTAGTAACGGTCATAGTCATTGTCCTTCGACGGCTCGTCCACATGCAGTCTGTGGATCTCAAACCCTTTCTCTTTGCTCAAGGCTTCGAGCTGGGCGATTCCGGAATAGCTGTAGGCCGCCTCAGAATCCTCATACACCACGCCAATCGAGTCGAACGGCATGATCTCATAGGCCAGCTCGGTCTGTCTGCCGAGTCGCCCCGGATCCACATGGGCGAACGAGATATCGTTGAAGCGCTCCGTCTCGCTCTTCACGATCCCTCCCGAGATCGGGTCAGCGCTCGCAAAGACCATATACTCGAATGGAAGCTCCGAGGCATTTTCGGTGAGCCAGACACCCGCCGCCGTCCCGAGGACCAGCATCAGGTCGACGTCACTCTCGTGGAAGAAGACATCCTCCATCTCGCTCTCTTCCATCTGATCCGTGTTGTAGAAGCTCTCCTTCACAAACTCGGCGTTCTCGAGCTGCTGTACCTCGCAGATGTCGTTCCATACCTCCTGTGCCGGGCGCACGCCCTCAGGAGGATCGTATTCCCCGATGAGGCCCTGCCGGCTCAGGCTCTCTGCCGCCGCAGAGAGCTGCTCGGAGAAAAACCCGTACTCCTCCGCGATGATGCAGCCGATCTTCACATCCTTCCGGACCACGCGGGCCACACTCTCTGATTCATCCACCGTGCCGCAGCCCGTGAGTGAAACGGCGGTCAAAACGGCAATCGCCGCGAGCGCGGCGAAGCCACCGACATTCTTCCAAGACCCCACGTCTCCTGCCCTTTGTTCTGAAAGTCCTTTATGTATTAGAGCTCTCACTGCTTTTTTCTCTCCATCGCCAACATCGTGATATCGTCGAACTGCGGGGCGTCGCCCACAAACGCGTCGATATCCGCCCTCACGTTGACGAGCAACTGCTGTGGCTTCGCCATCGGATCGCGATTCAGCGCTTCCAGCATCCGCTCGGTGCCGTACAGCTCATTCTTTGCGTCGGTCGCCTCCGCGACGCCATCCGTGTACAGAAACAGACAACCGCCCTCCTCGATCTCAGCTTCGTATTCCTTGTATTTCAGGCCCGGCATCGTCCCGAGCACCATGCCGTGCTTATCCTTCAAGAGTTCAAACTTTCCATCCGCTCCGCGGAATACCGGATATTCATGTCCCGCGTTCACCGCCTTGAGCTTGCCGGTGGAAATCTCCAAAATGCCCAGCCAGACCGTCACGAACATATCCTCCGCATTGTTCTCCTGCAGCAGATTGTTCGCCGTCTCCAGGATCTGCTTCGGTGAATCCGAGAATTGCGTCTGATTCTTGATGATCGTCTTGGAGATCACCATGAACAGCGCGGCCGGGACTCCCTTGCCCGACACGTCCGCCATCACCATCACAAGGTGATCGTCATCCAGCAGGAAGAAGTCGTAGAAGTCTCCTCCCACCTCCTTGGCCGGACACATGGTCGCGTAAATGTCGAAATCCTCGCGTTCCGGAAACGCCGGGAAAATGCAGGGCAGCATATCCGCCTGGATCTGCTTCGCCACGGAGAGCTCCGCGCCGATGCGCTCCTTCTCCGCCGTGATCGCCGTGATATCTACAATATACTGCTCGATGCGCTTCGTCATGGTGCCAAAGGAACCAGCCAGCACATCGATCTCATCGTTTGTATGCTGATCCCACGTAAAGGACAGGTCGTCTCCCTCGATCTCCCTCACCTTGTCGGTGAGCGTCACAATCGGCTGCGTCAGACGTGAGGACAGCCTCTTGGAGACCAGATTCGCGATCAGCATCAGCACCACCACCGCGGCCAGCAGCGTGATGAACGCGGCCAGAAACCTCCGGTCGGACTGCTGCAACATCTCGTCGTTTTTCCTCGCCAGCGCGCTTGTCAAGCTCTGGGTCGGCGCGGTGACGATCTCCTCCGGGAGCACCGAGATCAGCGTCCATCCCACCGTGCCAAGCGGTGAGCAAGAGACATACGCGTTCTCCCCGTCGACCGCGGTCAGTGCGACCGCCTGCGCGCCGTCGACCGCCTCGGCGAGGAACTGCTTAAGATCCCCCTTAGTCGTGTCAAGGGCATTCGCCAAGTCGCTGGCACCGGCCGAAAGCTCCCCGGATTCCCTGGTGGAAAAGATGACATTTCCATTCTCATCAAGCAGACAGGCGGAACCGGATTCTCCGATCACGGCCTCCGACACCGTCTCCTTCAGGCTGGTCAGATACATGCCTGCACCCGCGACACCTTTCAGCTCGTCCTGATGATAGACCGGAATGCTACACATGACGGCAAAATCCCCTGTGGACGCGTCATGCGTGGGTTCCGTAAAATAGAGCCCGTTCGCTTCGACCGCTCCCTGATACCAGGGGCGCTCCTTCGCTT
>CANQEB010000121.1 GCA_947594085.1 uncultured Lachnospiraceae bacterium
TAAGGGGTTTGTAAAAAAAATTGTTTTGAAGGGTAAATTCTTTTTACAGTTAGGATTATAATATAGTTTCCAAAAAATTGCAATACATATTTTTAATTTTTATTGGAATACTAAAAGTGCAACAAAAAACTAAGATACAGGAGGCTATTATCATGGCGAAGAATACAAACAACATGGAGAGCCACAGCTCTTCAAACAGCAAGAATTCTCAGTCACAGAATAAAACGACATCCAAGAACGCATCAAATACGAATTCTTCTAACTCTTCCAGCAAGAACGCGAAGGATTGCGATAATGGCGGCAGCGAATCGCATTCGGAGTACTAATTCCGACGGCAGAAAGGGGCGCGTGTCGCCCTTTTTTGTTGCGCAAAAAAGAGTGTTGGTCAGGGACGGGAGATTATTCATATGATAAAAAAAAGAGGATTAGTACGCAATGGAAACGATTTCGGCAAGAGAATTGGAACGGTATGCCCGTGAGGGAAGTTACCTTATCATAGATTTGCGATCCGAAGAGGATTACCGGAAAGATCACGTCCGCGGTGCCATCAATGTGCCAAGGGGAAAATTTCGCGCGGAGTTGTCCGGCAGGCGGGGAGACACGGTGATTCTTTACTGTGACCGTGGTGCGCTCAGCATGTCCGTCTCGCGGGAGCTTGAAAAGCAAGGCTATCACGCAAAGAGCGTAGTAGGTGGTTTTCGGGCATACCGGGAGCAGAGAAAAGCGAGAATCCTGTGAGCGATTCTTGATCATAGATTGTGCGTGCGCAACCCTGCGCGGAGCTTTTACAGCAATTTGAGATTGACAAGGCAGGAGGATGGGCATTAAGATAAGAAATACAATTGACAAACAGAAAATGCGGAGCAGGATGGGAAAGTACAGGAAGGATTTTTGGAATGAAGGATATGTTTGAATTGATCGCGCCGTGCCATTTTGGATTGGAGGCAGTGCTGAAGCGGGAAATCCTGGATCTTGGCTACGGGATCAGCAGTGTTGAGGACGGAAGAGTGAGCTTTTGGGGAGATGCGGAGGCAATCACAGTCGCCAACGTATTCTTGCGTTCGGCAGAGCGTATCTTATTGAAAGTGGGAACAGTGCATGCGGAAACTTTTGATGAATTGTTTGAGCATGTGAAGGCACTGAAATGGGAGACGTATCTGCCGGCCAGCGCGAAATTCTGGGTGACAAAAGCGACTTCCGTGAAGAGCAGGCTGTTTAGCCCGTCAGATATTCAGTCGATTGTGAAAAAAGCCATTGTAGAGCGCCTCAAGAGCGTCTATGGCGTCTCGTGGTTTGCGGAGGACGGAGCGAGCTATCCGATCAGAATTTTTTTGCTGAAGGACGAGGCTGTGATTGGCCTGGATACGACCGGTGAGTCGCTGCACAAGCGGGGCTACCGCAAACTGACCGCGAAAGCGCCAATTTCGGAGACGCTTGCGGCGGCTCTTATTATGCTGACACCCTGGAAGCGGGATCGGATTCTGGTCGATCCCTTTTGCGGTAGTGGGACATTTCCGATCGAGGCGGCGCTGATGGCGGCAAACATCGCGCCAGGCATGAACCGGTCATTTTTGGCGGAAAGCTGGGACAATCTGATCCCGCGTAAAAAGTGGTACGACGCGGTCGAGGAGGCGCAGGATCTTATAGACGACTCGGTACAGACAGATATTCAAGGCTATGATATTAATGCAGAGGTGATCAAGGCAGCGCGTGAGAATGCCCGTCTTGCGGGAGTGGACCACCTGATACATTTTCAGCGCCGCCCTGTCAGCGAACTGAATCACCCGAAGAAATATGGGTTTGTGATCACAAATCCACCGTATGGGGAGCGCATTGAGGACAGGGAGAGTTTGCCGGGACTGTACCGTGAGATTGGGCAGGCTTTTGCGAGGCTTGATTCTTGGCCGGAGTATGTGATCACATCCTACGAGGATGCAGAGAAATATATTGGCAAGAAGGCGGACAAAAATCGCAAGATTTATAATGGAATGATCAAGACTTATTTCTATCAGTTCCAGGGCCCGAAGCCGCAGAGGAGAGGGATGGGGCAGTAGGAGTGAAGAGAAGAGAACAGTGGAAATGGACGGCCGTACCGTGGTTTGTGCTTAGCTTGCTTCTCCTTGCAGCGATACCTCTGAAGGGGATACTCTCGGCCGCGGAGCAAACAGAAGCTGAGAAGAGCGTATGGGGCAAGCTGCGCGAAACGGAATATGAGAGTGAGACCGAGGGCTTTGGAGCTACAATGGCTGGAATTGAGTCGTCGGAAATCCGCGCGGAACGTCTGCCGACGCGCTGGTACGCCGGAGATTACGGGAAAAAGCCGACGCTGCGTTCTCAGGGAAGCGACGGGACCTGTTGGGCGTTTGCCGCGGTCTCCGCGCTCGAGGCATCGCTTCTGCCCGAACAGCGCATCGTCTTTTCGGCGGATCATATGAGCAGGAAAAACGCATTCACGGTGGATCTCGACGAGGGTGGGGATTATCTGATGGCGATGGCTTACTTGAGCGGTTGGCAGGGACCCGTGACCGAGGAAGAGGATCCGTACGGGGACGGTGTCTCGCCGGATGGCTTGTCTCCCGCCGTACATGTGCAGGAGATACAGCTGCTAGAGGACGCGAAGCCAGGGACGATCAAGGCTGCGGTTCGGGAGTATGGCGCAGTGCAGACATCCCTGTATATGAGACGGAGTGTGTCGCGGGACGGGACTTCAATTGCATTGGAGACAGAGGCGCAGTCTGATTACGCTGCAGACGAGATGCATGATCTGGCAGGACAAACATCCAAAGGGACGAATAACTCGGATACCGCGTTTTATTACAATGATAAGACGAAAGCATATTTCTGCCCGGAGGAGCGGACACCGAACCACGATGTCGTGATCCTCGGCTGGGACGACGATTATTCCCGATTTCTTTTTTCAGAGACGCCGGAGCGGGACGGCGCGTTCATCTGCCAGAATACCTGGGAGAACGGCTTCGGAGAGGACGGAATCTTTTACGTGTCCTATGCGGACCCGAACATCGCGAAGAACTGCGTGTGCTACACGCGGATCGAGCCGGTGGACAACTATTCGCGGATTTATCAGTATGACGACTGCGGCTGGCAGGGACGGCAGGGCTACGCGGACGAGAGCTGCTGGTGCGCGAATGTCTATACGGCGGCCGCCGACGAGACATTCGGCATGGAAGACACGGAAACGAGCGAGATGCCCGAGAAAACGGGAATGGGTTTGTCGGTATCTTCCGGCGAGCAGCTCGCGGCGATCGGATTTTACGCGGTTGGGCCGGATACTTCCTATGAGATATACCTCGTACACGATTTTCAGCACGCGGCTGACTTCTCCAAGCGGGAATATCTGCAGAAGGGAAAGCTGAAAAACGCGGGCTATTACACGCTTGATCTGGATGCGCCGCAGTCGCTCGCGGCGGGAGAGCGTTTCGCTGTGATCGTGAAGTTGACGACGCCGGGGACGAATGATCCCGTGGCCGTGGAGTACCGGGCGGACAAATACACACAGAACGTGACGACCGAGGGGAAGGAGAGCTACCTGAGTCAGTACGGGGAACGCTGGGAGAACACGCAGGAGCGCTTCGGGACAAATGTGTGCCTGAAGGCGTATATGTTGTCGGCAACAGAGTGAAGCGCAAGCCGGATTGCATTGTCGCCTGAGCGCTGAGATGCAGCCTGGGCAGGGGCGCAGATGTGTATTGGGAAAATGTGCGTGAAATGTGATTTACATATCGTGCAGAATTGTGATACAATCATAAAAATGCTGGAAGCAGAGACAAAGGCGGACGAAAGGACGGATAGTCAGATATGATAGAACGCATTATTTTCGCGACCGGGAACGAGGACAAGCTGAGGGAGATCCGTATGATCCTGTCCGATCTGGGCGTTCCGCTGGTCTCAATGAAGGAAGCTGGGATTTCGGCCGACATCGAGGAGAACGGAAAAAGCTTCGAGGAGAATGCGATCATCAAGGCAAAGACGATCATGGAGCTCACGGGTGAGGCTGTTATGGCGGACGATTCCGGATTGCAGATCGATTATCTGGACGGAGCACCGGGAATCTATTCCGCACGGTTTATGGGGGATGATACTTCTTATGATGTGAAGAACGCGGCGCTTCTGGAAAAGCTTGAAGGAGTGCCGGATGAGAGACGTACGGCCCGGTTTGCCTGCGCGATTGCCTGCGCGCTGCCGGGTGGACGAATTCTTACGAGTTATGGTACGATGGAAGGCCGAATCGGTTACGAGATCAAGGGTGAAAATGGATTTGGATATGACCCGATCTTCTTTCTCCCGGAGTGTGGCTGTACCTCAGCAGAAATATCGCCGGAGAAGAAGAACGAGTTGAGTCATCGTGGCAAGGCACTTCGGATCATGAAGGAGAAACTGGAAACGATATTGAGGGAGAACTGAGGACGGATGAAAATTCTGGTTGTGAGTGATACGCACGGACGTGAGGGAAATCTGGAACGAGTGCTGCAGGAAATTGGAATGCCGGACTGTGTGATTCACCTGGGCGACTATGAGGGTGGAGAAGCGCATATTCAGGAGATGGTGAGCTGCCCGCTGTATATGGTGGCCGGGAACTGTGATTTCTTCTCGAGGTTGCCTCTGACGCAGATTGCCGAGATCGGGGGTCAGCGTATTCTGATCACACACGGACATTATTATTTTGTGTCGGTTGGCATGAGGGATCTGATCGAGGATGCCAAGGCAAACGGCTGCAACATTGCTATGTTCGGGCATACGCACAGGCCGTTTTTGGATCAGAGCGATGATGAGGTCACAGTATTGAATCCGGGTAGCTTATCTTTTCCGCGACAGGAAGATCAGCGGCCGAGCTATGCTGTAGTGACGGTCGGGGAAGGAGCGTCGCCGAAGTACGAGTTTTTCTATTTATGATAAAATGTTTTTTTGAAAGAATGGGTTGCCGTGCAGATGGTGAATTTTCCCGAATTTGAGGTAGAAAAGGCTTGACTTTCCATGCATTGGTATGGTACACTAAACGAGCGTATGGAAGCAGGCTTTTTTTTTGTGTCTAAAAAAAGCGAAACAGATTTTTACAGACGTAGTAACTATTCAGTACCCACGAAGATTGTTTTCGATGGCATGCTGCACATTTGTGCCAGGCGATCACGGCCTGGGCAGTAAGTGTTTCGATTTGTGCTGAACAGTTACCAGACTATTTAAGGAAGAGAGGTGGGAGTTGTGCGTGTAAGAATCACATTGGCATGTACTGAGTGCAAGCAGCGTAATTACAACATGACGAAAGAGAAAAAGAACCACCCTGACAGAATGGAGACGAAGAAATATTGTCGGTTCTGCAGGAAACACACGTTACACAAGGAAACCAAGTAACTGGTAGATTCGCGCAAAGGAAGTGAAGAAATATGGCAGACAAAGCTGAGAAGAATCAGAAGAGCTGGTTCGATGGCCTCAAGGCCGAGTTCAAAAAAATCATATGGCCGGATCGGAAATCGCTCGTGAAGCAGACCGGCGCCGTAGTTGCCGTTTCTATCGTACTTGGAATGATCATTGCGATTCTGGATTTCATCTTCCAGCATTGCGTGGATATTCTGGTAAACATCCATTTCTGATGAAGTGAGGGCAAGGGTGATCGTATGGCAGAAGCTAGCTGGTATGTAGCTCATACCTATTCAGGTTATGAAAACAAAGTAAAAGCTAACATCGAGAAGACGATAGAGAACCGGCATCTGGAGGATCAGATTCTGGAGGTCCGTGTGCCGCTTCAGGATGTTGTGGAGCTGAAGAACGGAGTCAGAAAGACGGTTCAGAAGAAGCTGTTTCCCGGTTATGTGCTGATCAATATGATCATGAATGATGATACCTGGTATGTCGTCAGGAACACGCGTGGCGTTACAGGATTTGTGGGTCCGGGATCCAAGCCGGTACCGCTCACCGATCTGGAGATGTTCAATCTTGGCATCCAGTCGAACAATGTTACGGTGGAGTTCGAGGTTGGAGATACCGTCACCGTCGTCGGCGGGGTTTGGAAGGATACCATGGGTGTGATCCAGGCGGTCAATATGGGCAAACAGAGTGTTACCATCAATGTTGAGTTGTTCGGACGCGAGACGCCGGTGGAGATCAGTTTTGCTGAGATTCGGAAGGTGTGACCAAGGACAGCGTGTGCACGTGTGCAGCAGAGCGCGTATAGCAGATGCTGGGCAGCATAGGCTGTTGCCGATAAATATGGCAGTAGTAACAAGCAGATTCCCGCGGGGGATCATCCGCGGAACGTGGGAGGGAAAATCTCCCGACATTACCACATAGGAGGTGCCTGACATGGCAAAAAAAGTAACAGGTTATATTAAATTACAGATTCCTGCTGGCAAAGCGACACCAGCACCACCAGTCGGACCGGCTCTTGGTCAGCATGGTGTGAACATTGTTCAGTTTACGAAAGAGTTTAATGCGAGAACTGCAGACAAAGGTGATCTGATCATTCCGGTTGTTATCACGGTCTACGCGGACAGAAGCTTCAGCTTCATCACGAAGACGCCGCCAGCGGCAGTTCTTCTGAAAAAGGCTTGCAATATCAAATCAGGTTCCGGTACGCCGAACAAGACGAAAGTGGCGACGATCTCCAAGGACAAGGTTCGCGAGATTGCAGAGATGAAGATGCCGGATCTCAATGCAGGCAGTATTGAGGCAGCTATGAGCATGATCGCAGGTACCGCGAGAAGCATGGGTATCACGGTAGAAGAGTAGATTGAGACAAAGTGGGAGGGCAATCCCCGCAAACACCACCAGGAGGTTATATAATTATGAAAAAAGGTAAAAAATATGCAGAGGCCGCGAAGGCGATCGACCGTTCCGTCCTCTATGATGTGAATGAAGGTATCGCGTTGGCGAAAAAGTCTGCGGTTGCAAAGTTTGATGAGACGATCGAGGTTCATATCCGCACAAGCTGTGATGGCCGTCACGCGGATCAGCAGATTCGTGGCGCGGTTGTGCTTCCGCATGGAACGGGCAAGAAGGTTCGTGTGCTTGTGTTTGCGAAGAACGCAAAGGCAGACGAGGCTCTGGCAGCGGGCGCAGAGTATGTTGGCGCCGAAGAGCTGGTTCCGAAGATCCAGAATGAAGGCTGGCTCGATTTCGATGTA
>CANQEB010000122.1 GCA_947594085.1 uncultured Lachnospiraceae bacterium
GCGGCGCTGCTGGCAATGATCCCGATGGTCATCATCTTCCTGATCGGCCAGAAGCAGATCATGAACGGCATGGTAGAAGGTGCTGTGAAGGGTTAATATATTAACGCAAAATCAGACGGCTCAGTACGGCAATGCCATTTGGCTCACAGCCGCAAAAGGGCAGGAACATCTCCGGGAAGGACCTTCAGGGGCGTCCACCCGGAGATTGTTCCTGCCCTTGCGGCGTCCGGAAACGTGAAACTGGTCTGTCGTTATTTTTGTATTTTACAGTTCGAGCACGACCGCCTGGTAGCCGCCGAGCGTGATTTCAGTCCCAGTTCCGGAGAGATTTGATAGGTTGTTCAGGAGCACCTTTTTGTACGGGGTGTCCAGCTTCACTGTCTGCGGCTCATTCTGGAAGTTTGCCGCGACCAGAAGCGTTTGCGCGTCGGTCTTGCGTGTAAACGCGATCAGATTGTCGCGCTCTGCCTGGAACGGTGTCGTGACACCGTAGACGATCACATCTTTATACTGTGGATCTTTGCGCAGCGCGATCAGCTTCCGGTAGAACTGGAACACGGAATCCGGATCGTTTCGCTGACTCTCGAGATTGATGTCGGTGTAGTTCGGGTTTACGCGCAGCCATGGTGTCCCGGTTGTAAAGCCTGCGTTCGCTTCGGCGTTCCACTGGAACGGAGTCCGGGCGTTGTCACGGCTGAAGAGGGAGATGGATTTCAGCGCCTCGTCCTCTGAGAGACCGGCGTCAAGCGACACCTGATACTGGTCGATCGTGGAGATATCGTCAACCTCGCTGATCGAGCGGAATTTCATGTTCTCCATGCCGATCTCCTGACCCTGGTAGATAAAGGGCAGACCCTTCAGCATAAACATCACGGTCGCCAGCGCCTTCTTGCTGGTATCGTTCACATCGCTCTCCGGGATATAGCGGCTGACGCCGCGCGGCTCGTCGTGATTCTCGATGATATTGGAATAGAAGCCAACGCCCTCGGAGCGCTTCTGGGCGGCGAAGATACAGTCGCGGTACGCGTTCGGCGTGATAGGCTTGCAGTCGTACCAGCCCTTGTCGCTCTGTCCCCAGACGTTTGAACTGAAGTCGTACATGGACGAGAAGTAGCCGTCATCGCCGATGAAGTTCATGAGCTCAGATGGATCCTCGTCGAATACCTCGCCGACGGTGAACGCGTCGTACACGCGGAAACAGCGGTCGCGCATCTCGCGGAGAAAATCGCCGAGTCCGACAGCGTCAGCGATCATGTTTTGCGCTTTGCTCATCCCGTCCGGGCGGTCCACCGGATAATCCTTGTACGGGAGCGCTTTCTTGATGTTGATGATCGCGTCGAGACGAAAACCGGCAATGCCCCTGTCCAGCCACCAGTTGATCATTTTGTAGAGCTCCTCGCGCAGCTTCGGGTTCTCCCAGTTCAGATCCGGCTGTTTCTTGTGGAACAGATGCATATAGCATTTGTCGGGATGTCCGGGGAGCGGCTCCCACACACTTCCACCGAAATGGGAACGCCAGTTGCAGGGCACCTTCCCGTCCTTTCTATCTTCTATGTAGAAGAATTTCCCATACTCACCGTCCGGGTCCTCACACGCCTTGCGGAACCACTCGTGCTCATCGGAGCAGTGGTTGACGACTAGATCCATCACGATGCCGATGTCGTATTTTTTCGCCTCGGCGATTAGCTCGTCCATGTCGTCCATTGTGCCGAAGCGCGGGTCAATGTTGTAATAATCGGAAATATCATAGCCCTCATCGGCCAGCGGAGAGCAGTAGCATGGTGAGATCCAGACAATGTCAACGCCCAGTTCATGCAGGTAGGGGAGCTTCTGGATGATCCCGCGCAGATCGCCGATGCCGTCGCCGTTGGAATCGTAGAAACTCTTCGGATAAATCTGATACGCCACTTTTTCATGCCACCATTTTTTTTGCATGGTCATTCATCCTCCATTTGCTTTTGGTTTTTATACATTTTAATACCCAATGGATGGAAAATCTAGCATAAATCTGACTAAAAACTACGTTATTTTGACTTTTATAAGACTGATTTTCTGAACCGGCCGGGTGTGCAGCCGCACTGACGCTGAAACGCGCGGATAAAATTTCCGAGATTGTTGAAGCCGCAGTCAAGACAAATTTCCATGACGGACAGATCCGTGCCGCGCAGAAGCCTGCAGGCACGCCTGATGCGGAGCTCTGTCAGATATTCAATGGGGGATCGTCCGATCGCCTTTTTGAAGAAACGGCAGAAGTACTGTTCGTTCATGCCGACCTCCGCGGCGATGTCGCGGATGTAGAGCTTCTCCCGGCAGTGTTCTTTCATATAGGAGAGTGCCTTTTTGATCGTCGAGATGCGGCGATCGGTTCCGGTTTCGGAGGCGTCCGAGAGGAGCCCATTTTCGATAAGGGCTGCAAAGATGGCGTACAGGGAAGCTTTGACCCGAAGATATTGCGCTGTTCCGGACAAGGTGTACTGATCCTGAAAATGCCGCGAATCGACTGCGCCTGGAAACGCGGCGCTGATTCCTGTAAAAGCATCTCGGATTGTGTCAAAGCAGGCGTCAGTGCGACGGACGAGTGTCGGAAAGGACAGCTCGCCGTCCAGCAGGGGAGCGAGGATCTGGGTCTGCGCGGGATCGTGTTCGGCGAAGCTCAGACTGGGGAGTGAAAAGACGAGCGCCTGCTCGTCAAATCGTTCCTCAGCATAGATGTGGTGGAGCTCCCCGCTGCCGATGAAACAAAAGCATTCTTCATCGACCTGATATTTCTGCATGTTGATCTCCAACTGGAAGCAGCCCTTTCGGAAATAGAGGATCTCCGTCTCCTCGTGCCAGTGGTGTTTTACCTGGAATACAGGAGAACCGTGCAGCTGATCGCTCCTGATCTGGTAAAAGGCGAAGGGGTAGTCTTGTGAACCGTGCCGCCGCGTTTCGCGGAGCATGACGGCAGTCTGTGGTTTGGTGAACACCATATAGTCTCCTTCTCTGCGAATGTGGTTCGCTAAAAGCATCTGTCGCATTATCCGGCCTTTCTCTCCGAGCTGTTCTTTCTAGCTGAGGATCGCAGGCCATGTCTCAGTTTCGCTGCTGATGCCTCTATTGTGGATGTTCCGGTTGAAGATGTCAAGTGGGATGAACCGTTATTTCTGTATCGTTCGAGTGGATCGGCTGGTTTTTGTTGATTTTCTGCTTGACAAAATAGTGCCTTAGTGATATGGTTAATTACATAAGTAATGAACAAATAAACTAAGTCGAAACAGCATGTGCTGTTCGAGCCGGAGAAAGCAGGAAGAAGGAAGCAACCAGAGAGCAGCAGAAAGGCTTTTCAGGAAGAAGACAAAGAGGTGAAGGAAGTGAGAACGAGTGAATGAGATTCTGACACAGGAAAAGTCAATTTATATTCAGATTCGAGAAATGATCGAGAACGACATTCTCCGGGATATCTTGTTGGAGGAGGAGCGCGTCCCGAGCACGAATGAGCTGGCGAAGCTCTACGCGATCAATCCGGCGACGGCCGCGAAGGGCGTCAACCTTCTGGTGGACGAGGGTATTCTTTACAAGAAACGGGGAATCGGAATGTTTGTGGCGACAGGTGCGAAGCACCAGATCACGGAGAAGCGAAAGAAAAATTTCTATGAGGATTATGTGAAGAGCCTGCTGGCGGAGGCGAAGAGCTTGGGAATCAGCAGACAGGAGCTGGTCGAGATGATCAGGCAAGGCGAGGAATGATGAGAAGTGAGGACTGCCGCATGGATTGATCGGGGCAGGACGAGGAATGATGAGAAGCGAGGACTGCCGCATGATTGATCGGGGCAGGATAAAGAAGTGAGAAGTATGAACTGCCGCATAGAAGAAGGGGTAGGCAACAGGAAAGAGCAGAAAAGAAAAGAAACAGGAGAGGATAGAGACAGATTCACGGTGAATGGACGTGGGAAAGGAGAGAAGGATGAGCAAATTAATTGCAAAGGGAATTGTGAAAACATATGGAAACAAAGACGTGCTGCATGGCGTTGACCTAGATCTGGAGTCCGGGAAGATCTATGGGCTGATCGGACGAAACGGCGCGGGCAAGACGACACTGCTGTCGATTCTGACGGCGCAAAATCAGGCGACAAGGGGCACGGTGGAGCTCGACGGAGCGCCAGTGTGGGAGAATCCAAAAGTGCTGGAGCATTTCTGTTTTTCGCGGGAACTGAGCCAGACAAGTACAAGCGGCGCGGCTGCGATGAAGGTGAAGGAGTATCTGGAGATCGCTGCGACCTATTTCGTGCACTGGGATCAGGCGATGGCGGATCGTCTGATACAGGAATTCGGGATTGAGAAAAAGAAACGGATCAACAAGCTCTCAAAGGGCATGGTCTCGATGGTGACAATCGTCGTGGCGCTGGCGAGCAAGGCGGAGTTTACGTTCCTCGACGAGCCGGTCGCCGGGCTGGATGTGATCGCGAGAGAGCGCTTCTATCAGCTTTTACTGGAAGAGTTCACGCAGACCGGGCGCACGTTCGTGATCTCGACGCACATCATCGAGGAGGCCGCGGATGTGTTCGAGGAGGTTATCATGCTCGACGAGGGACAGATTCTCCTGAAAGAGAACACACAGGAGCTGTTGGAGCGTGCATACCACGTAAGCGGACATGAGGAAGAAGTGGACGCGGCGACAAAAGGACTTGAGGTTCACCATGAGGAGAAGCTGGGCCGCAGCATGGGTGTTGCGGTGCTGCTGGCTCCGGGACAGACGCTGCCGCAGGGATATGACGTGAGCGTTCAGAAGCTCAGCCTTCAGAAATTGTTTGTGGCGCTTTGCGGGGAGGAGCACGTATGAGAACGGGGATGAGGAAAGTAAAGCTGTGGAGTACGGCATCGCTCACCTATGTAGGGATCGCAGCGGCGATCACAGTAGGTATGATTCTGCTGACCGGAGGGTTTGGCGGAGCAGACCGGGCGGAGATTTGGCAGACGCTTTTGTTCCAGTTTTCCACGATACTCCTGTTTTCGGGAGTGCTGATACAGACCATGACAGGAATCGGGTTGTTCCAGGTCTACTTCTCGATGCTGCTTTCCATGGGGAGTACCAGAAAGGAGATCATCAGGACCTTCTTTCTAAGCCAGGGAGCGACCGCGCTGCTTACGTCTTTGCTTGCGGGGCTGGTCTGGTGGATCGGGCGGTATGTGGAAAACAATCCGCCGCAGGAGGAACTGTTCGGAATCGGACTGCCGTGGTTTTTCTTGATCGCGTTTGGAATACAGCTGCTGGGCTCGGCGTTCGGCATTGCGCTCGGGGCAGTGGTTCTTCGCTGGAGAACCGCGGGTGCGGTGATCATGATGATTGTATCCATACTGATCGGCGGCGTGACCGGCTGGAGCATTGTCTCGCTTGATCGTTCAGAAACAGGATTTCTGATGACTCATATAGGAACAGAGCTGCTCATGCCGCTTGTTTGCACGGGAATGCTTGTGATAGGGCTTGTGATGGATCTTTGCGCCGCAGGATTCGCGCGCTTCCTTACGCGGAATGCCGAGGCAAGAGCTTAGGATGATGGAAGGAGATCAGGATATGTGGAAAGCAATCAAACGACAGATTTATGTGCAGAGGAAAATCTTTGCCGAGATCGCAGGGGGCATGCTTGGGGTTTGGCTGTTCGGGGCCGCGGCGCTTGCGATTGCGATGCATTTTATAGAAGAAAAGGTCTATTTTCCACTCGGGACATGCTGCGCGCTCATAGCGCTGGGAGTGGCGATGCTGTTTTTCTCGTTTGCGGAAGTGGTCGTCTATTTCGATGTTGAGCTGTCGATGAGCTCGACGCGGAAAGCATTCTTTGTATCGCACTTGGTATTGTGGCTGCTTGCGATAGCGGAGGTTTTTGTGCTGACAGTATTGTTGTATAAGGTGGAGGAAACACTGAATCGAGTACAGCGTGCGGGCGGCAAGACGATACAACTGCTGCCGTATCTGCTTCGGATCGGGATCCCGGTCGTCGTGCTGCTGGTGATCGTGGCAGGTCTTGTCGGCGCAATCTTCCTGCGCTTCGGCAAGCCTGTCCTCGCGGTGACCTGGATCGTGTGGATGTTCCTGTGCATCGGTGTCCCGCGGATCCACGACGCGGCGGAGGAAGCCCCGCATTCCCTCTGGGGCAGAATCGGGAATGCGATCGGGCGGCTGATCGGCGGTATCCCAGGTTATCTGCAGTGGATCCTGTTCGCGGCGGTTTGCGCAGCGGGAATCGCAGGGACCTGGGGGATCCTGCGGAAGCAGCAGGCGAGCGTATAAGTCAACTTTACATTGCAGAGCCTCGATTGCGCACCGCCGCCGAAGCAGCAGGTGAGCGTATAATGAGTTGCAAATCCTACATTGACGTTGTATTATAATAACGAATGCCGGAAAGGCGCGCCCCGGGAATACGGGCGGCCGCCTGTGCATGGTAATTACAAGAAAAACATGCGCGGGGACAAGGATAATACGGCGGCAGGAAGGGAGTGCTAATATGGGGCGTGTGATTGACCGTGATCAGGCAAAGATGCTTTCGGGCGATGTGGTGATTCCGGATACCATAGATGAGATTCCGACAGAGCTGTTCTGTCAAAACCAGGGAATCACATCCGTTACCATCCCGGGAACAGTGAAAAAGATCGGCTTCAGGGCGTTTGTAGATTGCGGGAACCTGGAGAAGGCCGTCCTCGGGGAAGGTCTTGAGAGGATCGAAAAAATGGCGTTTGTAGATTGCGGGCTGCGCGAGATAACGATCCCGTATTCGGTTCGGGAGATCGAAGGGTCTGCATTCTTCTATTGCGAACAGCTGGAGACGGTTACGATACAGAATCCGGGGACAAGAGTCGAGACAAGCGCGTTTTTCGAGTGCAAAAAAATAAAGAAGATCAATTATGGGGATCAGGCGGCGTCGGATCAGATCTTTCACATGATGGGACAGCCGTTTCTGGAGCAGCATCTGGAGGACGCTGCAAATCTGGGGCACAGAGCCGATCCCGAGTTCGGGCGTCTGAGAGACGGCTGCCCGCAGGGAGAAGCGGCCGCGATGGCCGCGATGGCGGACTGGTTCGGGCAATGGGCGCAGAAGCCGGACGCTT
>CANQEB010000123.1 GCA_947594085.1 uncultured Lachnospiraceae bacterium
GTTGCCGAATCGAGTGAGAACGTGTTTGCCGTGGTATCGACAATTCCCATCGGGCGTCCGGGTTTTGTGAATTAAACACGAATATCTGCGCTCTCTGAGAAGAATTCGAAAATCTCCTCCCAATACCGCTCCAGCACATTGCTCGCGGAGTTGAATATCTCGTGCTTCGTCCCCGGTACGCGCATCAGCCTCGCCGAAGCTTTTCCGCCCCGGTTCACCTTCTCGACAAAACGCTCCTGCTCCCCGCCGCAGACGAAACCGTCGTTCTCCGCCTGGAAGATCAACAGTGGAGCCTCAATATACTTCCAGCCCTCCGCCTGAAGATAGCGGTTCAGCCTTGCCGCCTCATGCAGCCAGCCGCATGAGGGCGAACTCATCTGATAGAGTGACTCCACATTTCTTCTTTTCTGGTAAAACTCGAAACGTTCTCGGCAGGTCGACGCACTATCCTCAAATGTCTCTTTCCCGTCGAACGCATGCCCACCCGGAACATACTGCTTCGCCCGTCCGACCCTGCAGAGAAGCCCTGCCAGCAGCTTTGCCACAGGCCACGGCACCCCGGCCGTGAGAGGCCGGATCATCGGAGATGAGAGCACCGCCCGCGCAAACAGCTCCGGCTGTCTGGAAAGCGCGGCAGCCCCGACGCCTCCGCCCATCGAGTGGGCGTACAGAAACAGCGGCAGTCCCTTCTGCTCCTTCGCCGCTCTCTCTGCCACCGCGAGCAGGTCCGCGATGTAGCGCTCATAGTGATCCACATGCACAAGCGACAGATCGTCCACCAGACGGTAGCTGTGCCCGTGTCCGCAGTGCTCCGGCACATATACATGATATCCGTGCGTCAGGAAATACCAGACGACCTCCTGATACTTCTCCGCCGTCTCGGTAAAGCCGTGCGAGATAACCACAGTCCCCACAGGCTCGTCTGCCAGATAGCGGACGCAGTACTGCCGCTTCCCCGGCTCGCGCTCCAGCCACAGCTCTTTTCTGCACTGCGCGAGATACGGCAGCACCCGCTGCCGCATCTCCTCAAAATAAGTCTCTTCACTCAACACAAAGTTCTTTTCTTCCATGATACTTGCCCGATCTCAATTTGACGATTTATCTACATCTATTCCCACGCTTGCTTTTATCCGCGCGTTTGCACTCATCACTCATTGATGATCTTATTGATCTTGATCTCATTGTAGGTCAGGAATACGATCCCGCCGAGTACGCAGAATGCCGCCGCGAGAAACGCCGTCATACGGTAGCCGGTCCCTGCCGCTGTCCCGACCGTGGACACCGCCGTGAACAGCAGCATCGAGACGCTCTGCCCCATCTTGAATGCGAACGTGCGCGCCGCATAGAACATGCCCTCACGGTTGCTGCCGGTCTGCTTCGCGTCGCTCTGCGCGATATCCGCCACGACCGCCTGCGGGAGAATGCCGAAGATCGCCATCGGCAGCGCAGCCGCCACAGTCAGCACCGCGCCTTGCACTTCCGCCGGGATGCCCGGGATCCTGCCGAGGAAGCCGGTGTAGAAATACGCCGCACAAAAGATCACAAACGCGAACGTGATCAGCTTCTTCTTGCCGAGCTTCGGCGTCAGCTTGTTGATCGGAATATAGAACACCAGCGAGATCGCCGTCATCCCCACAAAGTAGATCGTCGTCATCGTCTCCGGCAGCTTCAGAAGGCTCGTCACGAAGAACGGAAGCCCGGTCTGGAACATCGTGATCGCGATCCAGTAGAGGATGTCGGAAGCCACGAATTTGCGGAACTCGCCGTTCTTAAATGTCGCCACGAGCGAGCCGAACGCGCCGTCCTGCGTCGGCACCGTATTCACGTACTCCTTCTCTTTGATCGCGATGACCGGCACCTGCATGCAGCAGAACGCGATGACCGCCATGCCCGTAAATGTCACGCGAATCGCGTTCACTCTGCCGAACGCCGGGATAAACGCGCCCCAGATCATCGGCGCGAGGTAAGCCACCGCCGTACCCGCGATATACGTGAACGAGATGACCGTCGAGATGTTCAGCCTCTCCTGCTGCGTGTGGCCAAGCTCCGAGATCAGCGCGTTGTACGGCGTGCAGTACGCCGTGATCGACAGATAGTAGGTCATCACCATCACAAACAGAAACGCCGCGTTGATCCAGCTCGTCTTGTTGATTGGAGACCAGAACACGAGCACCGTCGCGATCGACAGCGGGAAGGACGCGTAGCGCAAAAACGGCATGCGCCTGCCCTTCGGCGAGGTGCAGCGGTCCGACCACGATGCGATCAGCGGATCCGTGACCGCGTCGAAAATACGCCCGAACGCCGTGATCGCCCCGATCACCGTGAAAATGCCGAGAATCACAAGACCCTGCGGAATAAACAAGGTCTGTCCCTGACCGATCGCCGTCTCGTCCGGCTGATAAAAATACACGAGCCAGTTTGAGATCAGCCCTGACATCAGCGACCAGCCGAGCTGACCTGTCGCGAATGCCCAGATTTTAGCGGTTGACAGTTTCTTCATAGCTCAATTTCCTCCCTGTAATAATTTGACCGAATCGTCCGCCTGGAACACTCTCTCTGAGAAGATCCAGATCGTCTCATATTTCTCCTCCGTGTATTGCCCCATCTCCAGGATGCGCAGAGACACGTACTTTTCGTCCACCTTCTGGTAGATAAGTGAGATGTCTCCCTGCGCCTCCGTGCGCAGGATCCGGGTTAGCTCCTTGTAATCAATCATCTGCAGAAGTCCCGGCTGATACTCCTCCTTCACGTAACGGTCGATATACAGCCGCATCGCCTTGCTGTAACTGTAATCGGCCTCCTCCAGAAGCGTCAGGAAATACTCCGGTATGTAAATGTGCTGTATGTTGTCCTTTTTCAGATCCACAAAATAGACGCCCGCGTATTTGTCCGAGATTACGTTCAGGAAGCGCTCCGCGTACTTCTTCGCCTCCAGCGTCTTCTCCAGCTCTTCGTTCAGCACGCGCCGTCTGCGGTCTCTTCCGTTCTCCCGGTAATAGCGCTCCTTGTCCTTCCTCATGGCAAGCTCCGCCGCGACCACGACCTTGTACGCATTCTGCTCGCAGGGACCGTCCTCCACGCCAACGGAGATCTCGTAATTGTCCTGCAGCAAATCCCTGCGCACCTCGACCACAATGTGCTCCACACTCTCTTTGGAAAGCTTCGTGCTCAGCATGACAAACTCGTCGCCGCCGATCCGGTAGACCGTCTCTTCCGGGAAGAAACGCTTCAGCGCGTCGGCCACGCTGCACAGCATGTCGTCTCCCTTCTCGTGCCCTAGATGGTTGTTCAGCTCATGAAGCCCGTTCACGTCCGCATACATGCAGGTGAGATGCCCCTCGCTATCCTTTGACAGCTCCTTTAAATCCTCATTGTACTTGTGGCGGTTGAACAGTCTGGTCAGCGCGTCCCTGTGGTAACCGTCGAGCAGAGCCTGACGGTTGCGCAGCTCCTTGAGATGTTCGTCGTGGATGTCCTTGATGTACAGGATCAGTACCTGATTGTCGTTCTCATACTCGATACTCGGCATCAGCTCCATCTGCGCCCAGCGGTAAGTGTCGCCTATCAGCCTGCGGTAGCGGCAACTCTGCGCGCTGACGCTGTCCTCACGGAACACCTTTCTCAGCCGCTCGGCGTCCGTGAACTCCCGGTAGACCTCCAAGTCCTCCTCGTGGACATGTCCGCTCTCGGCGAACTCTCTCCACCAGTCCGTGATCCGGCTTAAGCGGTTCGCGAAGCGCGTTCTCTCGTACTCGCTCACCTTGATGACCTGGAAGCTGTCCGTTGTCAGATTAATCTTCAGTATTTTGCTGTAGATCGCAGAGAGAGTGGAGAGCGCGTCGACCATCGTGATTGTATCGGAATCCGCCTCGCGCCAGTAGAACACCACCTGGGGATGCTCCCTGTCACAGTCTTTCGGCACTACGATTCCGAACGTGACCCACATGTAGCCGTCATGCACTTTTCTCTTATAGCTCTGGATGATTCTTCTGTCCCCGCTAAAGACGCGCTTCTGCACGTACTCAGGATTCGCGAACTTCAGATATTCGCCGACGTACCCGGACAGGATGATCCCGTCACTCACCTGTTTCTCGATGTAGTGATAGATGCTTGAGATGTCCTCATAACCCTCCTCTCGCATCACGACGTCGTACTTCATGAATTCATACTCTCCCGTCAGGACATTCACTCTGGCAAGCTTGAGAAAGTTGTCCAGCAGGGTGTCTCTCACAAAACCATAGATACTGTTTTCCATAATTACAAAAACGCCTCGGATCTTGATTGACTTTCTGTGCTTTGAGCCGCATCAGCCGTTCGTTTTTCCGAGTTTGCGGGTACCCATCGTTCCGCGAAATCGCCTGTAAACAGACATTTCGCGCTCCGCTGTCTTTGCTCGGCTCATTGCTTTTATAAAAAATGATTATACCACATTTATCTAAAAAGTCCATGCACGAAATGTTCAAAAAAAAATGCAGAGCCATCCGCCCGGCGCCCTTTCGGGCGCATGACGGGCAGATATAGCTCCTCCTTTCTTCATTCCCTTTCCGCGGAATGCCAGGTTACATCTTTGGTGAAGCCGACAGGCAATGTTTCCGCAGCCTTATCGATCTTTCTGAACGGGTCGTAGCGTCTCATCAGCTTCGCACCGCTTCCGCGCTCATACACATACATGCAGTCCAAAGGCATCCGCAGTATAGTGTCCGGCGTCTTCCCCGCGAGGCGGGCGACATGGTTAATTGTCGCCCCATCCTGTCCAGCCAGGTAGAGCAGATGGTCAAACTGGTTCAGAATCGTCTCGGCAGCGTATTCCCCGTACAGATTCTGAAGCTGGGAGAGACTCTGGAGAATCACGCTGACAGAGATCTCCCTTGAGCGGATGACCGAGACAATCTTGTCAAAGTCGGTGATTCTGCAGTTCGTGGCAAAGTCGTCCATGTACATCCGCACCGGGACCTTGAGCCTGCTGTCCTCGTTCGCGTCTGCCTCCATCACGAGCTGCTGGAGCGCCTGCGTGTAGAAGATGCCCACAAGGTTGTCAAACGCACGGTCTGTGTCGCTGACATTCACGAACAGCGCCATCCTTCGCCGCCCCAGCTCGGCAAAGCGGAATTCCTGCTCACCGCCGATGATACGCCGGATATCTCTTGCGTTGTAGATCTCAAGTGCTTTGCCGACAAACGCCATGATAGAGGCATAGCACTTCTCGGCATCCGAAACACAGCTGAAGCTTTTGTACTCCCGTACAGCGAAGCTCTCCTTGTCATTCATGTACCGATCCAGCATAAGCTGTTCAAAATACGCCCGGTCCTGTGTCATAGTGGCGAACAGGTCCGTTACGGAGCAGATGTTCTGCTCTTTTTTCGGAAACGCTTCCATGACATAGGCGATCAGACAGGCAATGACAGACTTCGCGGATTCGTGCCAGAATGGATCCCTGTCGTCCCTCACAAACATGAGTGTGTTCGCGAGCGAGATGATGTCCCTCTCTGACGCGTGCCCGTCTTCATCCCTTCGGATAAAGGCGAGCGGATTGTATACGATGGAATCTTTCATGTTGATGAAATCCAGCAGTACGACCTCGTAGCCGTCCGCCTCAAGCTGAGGGCGCAGCTTCCGTTCCAGGTTGCCCTTGGTGTCCGTGACAATCATGCTGTCATTCTTCCGCTCGATGTTTGGGATCACATAGCCGGTCGTTTTCCCCGCACCGCTTGTTCCGATAATGATATCGTTATTGTTGAGGCGGGTTTTCCAAGTGTCATTCGAAATCTCATAGTTTTCTGCGAGTATTCTTTTTACTTCTTTTCTGTTATCCATTCGGGTAACCTCCTTCTTTTTTGTTTTTTGGGGTTCACGTATCACTGCTCGCGGTCGTGCAATCGGCAGCTGCAAATCCTCTGTCTCATCTGCTCGTTCCACACCCTGACATCCCCGAGGCCGCGCAGGAGAGGCTGTATGAACAGAATATAAAGGTATCTATACAGATCATCCCGCTCTTTCACCTTTTTCTTCAGGCGCTTGACAATGTCGCGTTTCTCGGCATTCAACTCAAGGCCGTCGAAGTATTCCATATCATCGTATGCGTATTTATCATCATACAGCCTGATCAGTTCATCACGAACTTCGCAGATCTTATGGTACATCTCATGCATGAGATCCAGAAGGCTCTCTGTCTTATGCACGCCCAGGCTGCTGCACATTCTCTCCCTGAATATGCGGTATACCTCCGGGGTGCAGCCCGAAACCTTCTGTTCCAGAAAGCGGAAATAGTCCTCGACCGATGTGCGGTACAGGTACGTGAACAAAGTTTTGGGCGGAAATGTGGGTATCATCTTTATATGATTCACATTCTCACCCCCTTCTTCAGTGTGTCGCTGTAGCATGCCCAGATAGGGAAGATCAGCATCATTTCCTCAATTAGCTTCAATGGCTCTTCACTTTTAGATCCATACGCTTTTTTCCGAATCCCATCGGCGATCATCTCAATCAGGAAGGCATAATCGCCTATGAGCATGTTTTTTTCTGCTCCATCCACATATGGGTAGTCGATGCCGCTCACCCGCAGCAGGTCTTCTGCTCCTGCCCCCGCGTTTGAGATATCCGTATACCTCAAAACCGGAGCGCTCAGCAGGCTCGTCAACGGTTCATCGGCCAGCTGACGGAAGATCTCCGCCAACTGTTCCGGTGTTCTCGATTTCTCTAATTCCGGTCTCACTTCAGTTCACCTCTCTTTCGATTTCCATCATGTCGATGCTTTTGACCACGTCTGTGGCAAGTCCGAACTTCAACGCTTCTTCCGCGTCGAAGAAACTGTCCTTACGGGTATAGCTCTCTACCATTTTCAACGGTTGTCCCGTGCGCTCGGCGATGATACCTGCGATGATGTGGCTCACTTTCCGCAGATCGTCGAGATGCACCTGCAGCTCATCCGGCTTCAGTCCTGAGAAGTCCGCTTTTCCGTAAGATGGATCGTGGATCATGATCTTGCTGTGCGGCAGCATATAGCGCCTGTCCGCTCCGAGAAACAGGATAGCACCCATGCTGGCGGCTGTTCCAGTGCATTGTAGGCGGAGCGCAGATCGC
>CANQEB010000124.1 GCA_947594085.1 uncultured Lachnospiraceae bacterium
TTTCCAGATGATCTCCGCGAGGCCGTCATGATTGTTGTCGGCCTTTGTGACATAATCGCCGTGTTCTGCCACGCCGGGGAAAGCATTGCGCATGACGGCGCCAATGTGTGCGGCTTCCAGCATGGAGATATCGTTCTGGGCATCGCCGGCGGCTACAGAGTTCTCCAACGGAATATCGAGATGCTCGCACATCAGGCGAACCGCATGTCCTTTTGAGACATTCTTTGGTACAATCTCCAGATAATTATCATTGGAAAAAAAGCTCGAAACGGTCTCGGAATATGCCGGCAGTACCTCCTGTCTGAAGTTCTCCAGCCGCTCATGGTCGTTATAGAGGATTGCAAGCATTTTGTGGGGATCTTCAGTCAGCACGCACTCGATATTCTCGACAATACGATAGTGGTGGCCCGTGAAGCGCTCGTAGTCGCGGAGCATCGGATTGTCATGTTCGGACAGCACATGTGTACTGTCATAGGTTTGGATATGGATCTTTCGCGCGGCAGCTGCGTCGAATAACGGACGCGCCAGGGAACGAGGAAGTGTTTTGCTGTAGACGGTCTTTTCGTGGTACAGATCGTAGATCTGTCCACCGTTCCAAGCAATGATATAGCAGCCTTCCCCGGAGAAGCCAAGTCGTTTTGCCAGCGCAAGGGCGCTTGGCAGAGAACGGCCTGTGGAGATCACGATGGAGTGCCCTTTGGCGAGCGCTTCATTGATCGCGGTCTGGTTGCCTGGCGAGATCTGTTTTTCATCGTTCAGGAGAGTTCCGTCCAGATCCGTGAACAGTATTTTGCGGTTCTTTTCATTCAGCCGCATGGCTGGCCGCCTCCTCTCGCCTCGCACGCAGGCCGTCCAGGATAGAATACGGGATTCTGAGATTGTCCATGCCAGTGCCGAGAGAGATAGCAGGTTTATTTGAGCCGTGAAAATCAGACCCACCGGAAGGAACCAGATCATATTTTTTGGCAAGCGTGAGCAGTTCTGCACTCTGTTCTTCATTGTACGTGGAGTAGTAAACCTCCATCCCGATCAGACCGGCATCCTTCAGACCGCGGATCAGCTCCTCCAGCTGCTCGCGAGAGAGATGATACTGAAATGGATGCGCCAGGATCGGAATACCACTGTACCTGCGAATCAGCCTTACCGCGTCATATGGTGTGCTTTTTTCGCGAGGAACGAAATATTTACAGTCCTCCCCGATATAGTTGCTGAATGCCTCGCTGATATCCTTCACGTATCCGTGGTCAAGCAGATAGCGGCCGAAATGCGCACGCGTCCATGCAATCTGCCCGAAGGACTGTTCCATTTTATCCCAGGTGATATCGATGCCGTCTGCGGCCATACGGTCGATCATCTTGTGATTGCGGAAGAGCCGCTCGTCGCGGTACTCGGCAACCTGCTTTTGAAATTCCGGGTTCTCCAATTTAAATTCGAGACCGACAATGTGCACGTCCATACCCAGATATTCCGTGGAAAATTCGACTCCCGGAATGACTTCGACGCCATATTCGGCGGAAGCCGCGAGTGCCTCTGCAATACCGCTGGTATTGTCATGGTCGGTCAGAGCGAAGGCAGACAGGCCACATTCCGAGGCCAGCCGGACGAGGTCCCTCGGCGCGAGTGTGCCGTCTGACTGATTGGAGTGAACATGAAGATCAATGTATTTCATAGAAATTCTTCCTTTCGTAATGTCTGTAATCGGTGATGCATTGTCAGTATAATCGAAAAGCGCCGGAATGTAAACCAGGAAAACGTATAAGACAATATCGTGCAATCCATGAATAGCCAATATACGCTCAAAGCGTGATGTGCAGTCAATGAATAGTCAATATACGCTCAAAGCGCGATGTGCAGTCCATGAATAGTCAATATACATTCAAGGCGCAATGCACAGTCAGTAAATAACCAACATACACTCAAGGCATAATGCGGTTGGCATGTGTTGACACAAAAACGGGTTTGTGCTAGTGTGAAACTGTCGAAAAAATATGAGTGATGCTTTTAAGTCGGGAGGAAATTATGGAGAAAATCAACGAGCTTCCACGAACAGAAAATGCGGGGAGCACAGAAAATCATACAGGGTGTCCCAAATGCCAAGGTCAGAACGCATCGATAGACGAACCGTTGTCGGACTCTCATTCTGAGGCATGTGGCTGTAGGGTGAAGCACCGTGAGAACGAGGAATACCGAAACCTGATGAATCGTTTGAAACGCATAGAAGGTCAGATCCGCGGTATCCAGGGGATGGTGGAGGAAGAACGCTACTGTGTGGACATCCTGACGCAAGTAATGGCAGTGCAGTCCGCGTTGAACAGTTTCAACAAGGCACTGTTGTCGAATCACATCAAGACATGTGTCGTCCAGGACATTCAGGACGGCAACCACGAGGCTGTAGACGAGCTCTGCGGCACGATACAGAAGTTGATGAAATGAAGACAAAAAGCCTCATTCCGTGGCTTCTTCCGTCTCGGCGAGGGAGATGTCTATTCCGGTGAAATAGGCGATTGCCTTGAGCGAGTTTTCCTTGTTCAGCGAATGTCCCACTGCGCAGAGGATGGGCTGTTCGATCATTCCTCCGTAACTTTTGTAAAAATCGCTGCCGGACAGGTCAAGGCCCATCGGAATCGGATCGGAATAGGAGATGATTTCTCCCATGTCATCAGTCTCTGCCAGCCTGTTTTCAACCAAAAGATCAGAAAGTTGAGTGTACATCTCCTTTGGCAGAAACTCTTCCAGATCGCAGAAAAAGCCAAGCTCGGACTGCTCCAGAAAGACGTCGCGGGGACAGACGATCAAATCGATCGCGCCTGCCATAAGTCTTGTCTTGTAAGCCATATCCATCTGGTAATTGTCAAGTGCGTAGGTATCGGAGCGCATAAAGTCGTTCTTGCTCTCCAGGCCGATCTGTTCCTCAAAAAAACGATCCATTTCCTCGCTCTGTGCGGGCAAGGCGCCGTTCAAAAAGCAGAGAGAAAGGCGACATTCGGAGCGGTTGAAGATGGTCGTATTCAGGACAGAAATAATGACCACGGCTGCTGCGATCACCGCAAGCGTTATCTTCAGATAATAATCTTTGTAATAACCCAGCCGCTGCTTCAGCGGGAGATTCCTGATCTCTTCTTTTGTGATTGTGTCTTTGGAGCGCTGGTAGATTTTGGCGTCATCGTCCAGCACTGTCTTTTTAAATTTAACGATTTTACTGTCCATTGTATTTCCTTTCCGCCTGTTTGGCGTATCTGCGTCACAGATTTTATCATAATCCTCATTATAGCCCCTTTTCTTACAAAAAGAAAGAGCTTTATTTTGCTATGCTGCCTGGTATCAAAACAAAATTCAGACATTTGGAGTCATAGAGAGGGAATTGTGTAATGATACGCTTGCAATTTCCCTGAAAGAATTTTATAATAAATAATCATATCAGTTCCGGGAGGAGTGCGGCTTGTCCGTATCGGAGGTGTCCGGTCTCACACTTGTTTATCCCGGGAACACGCTCCGGCTGGTATGATTTTAAAAACTGAGGAAATGCATAAGAGAAGCGAAGGGCCGGACAAGGCTGTTTGCGAGGTATGATTTCAAAAACGAAAGAGATACATAAGGGAGGGGAAATCACATGAAGACAGAATTCAAAAAGAAAACTGTGGCGGCGCTTGCGGCGAGTGCTTTCATATTTGCTGGAATTAGTCCGATTACGGCTTTGGCGGATTACGTCGAAGTAGAACGAGAGAATTGGGCGACATTTGCGGATGTTTATGGCGAGCTGTGGGATGAGGAGATGGCAGCTTCTCAGGAGAGAGGGACTTCCTCCGGAGAATTCAAGCTTGAGTTAGGTGACATTGCGCGCGAGATGGCAGGCAGCATCTTTGCGACGACGGACGAAGAGCCGATGGACTTCTCCTGGCTCAAAAGCATCGGACTCCAGATCGCCGCATCTCAGGAAGAGAGCAATATTTTTGAAACGGTGATCGGCTTTTGCGTGAATGATACGGTATTGGCCACGATGGATTTGCCAATAGATTTCGGGAATGATATGGTCAAGTTCCGCATGCCGGAGATTAGCGAGAACTATCTTGGGATACCGTTTGAATTTGAGTCGGAGGAGTCAAGGCAACAGTGGCAGCACTTGAAAGAGGTGCTGAATCCGGAATTTTTGGCGGAGCTCACGGCAGACGGCGACGAAGTCGCGGAGCTTCTGAAGCGTTACGGGGATATTCTGTTTGACAGAATGACGGACATCAGCTCTGAGGAGAAGACGGAGAAGCTGGCAAACATCGAACAGGAGTTTACAGTGGAGGAAGGACGCATCTACGCGGATGATCTGGCTCCTGTCGTACTGGAGATGGCGAAGCAGGCGAGGGACGACGAACAGTTGAAGGAGATGATTGAGAACCTCGGAACATTCTCTCAGCAGGAGAATCTCTACGAGGAATATCAGCAGGCGATGGACGAAACGATCAGCGATATGGAGGCGGATATGCCGGAGCCTGGAATATACGGTGAGGAGAATTATATCTCGGCCAGAATCTGGCTGGATGAGGAAGGCAAGTGCGCGGGACGGGAGTTTTCGCTTGTCTCGGGCGGCGAGCGGACGGCACAGCTTGCCTGGCTCAATATCAGGGAGGACGATCAGACAGCGCTGTATATGTACTATATTGTGAGCGATGGACAAAATGACGAGAACGGAGTCTTATTAGGCACTGGCACGATCACGGATGACAGACTGGACGGAGACTACATGGTGATACAGAATGGTCTTCCTCAGTTTGAGATTGAGGTAAGTGATTACGATGTGAAGGCGGAGCTTGGCGACTTGGATGGCACCTACAAGCTGACCTATGTCGGGGAGACAGGAGACTCGCAGGAGCAGTTTTCTCCGGAAGATTTTGCAGTGATCTTTGACATTGAGCAAAGGGCAAAGGAGAAGATCGATAACGTTTCCCTGACTCTGACGATGGAAGATGAGCCGGTTGCGACTCTGCATCTAAAGGAAGGGGAGAGCGCGGATCTGCTGGCGGAAAGCGACTCCGACGAGGGAGTTGTGTACGAGGCGGACAATCAGGAGGATTTCCAGAAGTATGCCGATGGGGTTGATCCGAATCCAATTATTGAGAACTGTCTGAAGGCCGGAGTGCCGGAGGATATCATTGAGCTGGTCGCAGAATATATTGCGAAGGAAATGCAGCCTTCGCAACAGAAGCAGAAGTAGTTTATCGGGAAATAAGAGAGGATAGTATGAAAGAGAGAAAAAGGCGCAATCGCAGCTGGATGTTCTACTCTGTGATATTGGCGGGGGTCATTAATTTTGCGATAGGGCTGTACTATTCTATGGTAAGGGCGGGGATTCCGGTTCAGAATCCCACGGAAAAGATGCAATTGGAATACGTCATCAATATGGGAATTGGAGAGACGCTGATCAGGAACGGGCTTATGCTTGTCCTGTTCGGCGTGACACTCCGCCTCCTGTATGAAGTGATAGTGCTGAGGCGCAGGAACAAGGAAGAACCTTGATCTTGCGCCTCGTGCGTCAAAGAGAACAGCTTCGGGTACCTGAAAAGCTATGCTCATATGTTCAAAAGGTCTTGCAGAAGAGACAGCATTTTGTTCAAATCAATAGGTTTGGCCAGATGACCGTTCATACCCGCTTCTCTGGCCAATTCCCGATCCTCCTCGAAAGCATTGGCGGTCATCGCCACGATAGGGATATTGGCGATGTCCGGATTCGGGAGGGCGCGGATGGCGTGAGTAGCCTCATAGCCATCCATGATAGGCATCTGAATATCCATGAGAATCAGCGAATAGTAGGCCGGTTTGGCTTGGCGGACCATATCGCAAGCCTGCTGGCCATTTTCTGCACATTCTACGAGGAAACCGGCTTCTCTCAGGATCTCGGCAGCGATCTCCCGATTGAGCTCGTTGTCCTCGGCCAGAAGGATGCGCTTGTCCGCGAAGCTGTTCTCCTGCGGGAGCGCGGTATTCTCTGCGGATTCTTCTTCCGCGGCGTTGCCCAGACTGCGCTTCAGCGTGTGATGGAGGTCGGAGGCGAAGAGCGGTTTGCTGATGAAGCCGGTGACGCCTGCCCGGCGGGCCTCCGTCTCTATATCGGTCCAGTCGTAGGCGGACATGAGGATGATGGGGGAGTCCTCGCCCACGATCTTGCGGATCTGTCGGACAGTCTCAATGCCGCTGAGATCCGGCATGGACCAGTCCACAATGTAGACTTCGAAGGGATCGGAGAGATCTACAGCCTCGGTCGTCCGCGCGATGGCCTCTTTTCCGGACGGAGCCCACTCCGCCCGCATCCCGATCTGACGGAGCATCTTGGACACGCTCTGGCAGCAGACCATGTCGTCGTCCACCACAAGCCCGCGGAAGCCTTTCAGCTCCGCGATCGGATCCATCTCTTTGTGCGCGGCGGAGAAGCGCAGCTCCAGATCCACGGCGAAGGTAGTACCTTTTCCGTGCTCGCTCTCCACGCGGATCGTTCCGCCCATCATATCCACGATATTTTTGGTGATCGCCATACCCAGGCCGGTGCCCTGGATGCCGCTGACCGTCGAGGTCTGTTCCCGGGTGAACGGGTCGAATACGGTCTTGGCGAATTCCGGGCTCATGCCGATGCCGGTGTCGCTAACCTCGAATTCGTAGAGGCCGCGCTTCGAAGAGCGGGACGGCTTCTGGATGACGCGGATTGCCACTGTGCCTCCGGCCGGGGTAAACTTGATCGCGTTGGAGGTCAGGTTCAGCAGGATCTGATTCAAGCGCAGTTTGTCGCAGTAAACCTCCTCGTCTGTCACATCTACGGTGTCGATGAACAGCTCCAGATTCTTGGCGTGCACGTCGGACTGGATGATGTCGCGCAGTCCCTGCAGAATGTCCGGCAGGTTCTCCGGCCGCTCATTGATGGTGACCTTGCCCGACTCGATACGGCTCATATCCAGCACATCGTTGATGAGGGAGAGCAGATGGTTGGACGCCTGGGCGATCTTGGACAGATAGTCCTGCGCCCGCTCCCGGTTGTCCAGATGCGTGTTGGCCAGGGCCGTATAGCCGATGATGGCGTTCATA
>CANQEB010000125.1 GCA_947594085.1 uncultured Lachnospiraceae bacterium
TTCCAGGGTTTATGGAGGATCCGGTCAGACGGTTCATCAGGTCATCAAAGGAGCTGGTGTCCGGCTGGCCGGTATTATTTTGCGCCGGAGCATTGTCAGTATTGTTTTGTGCTGGAGCGCTATCGGAGTTGTTTTGCGGCAGAGTGTCACCAATTTCGCTTTGCGGAAGGATATCGGAGGTCGGGTCGGTTTCGGGGTGGTCATCCGCAAGCGTTGGACTCTTTTCAGGAGAAATATTGCCCGCGGATTCTGAATCAGCCCTTGATCCCGATTCCGACTCCGATTCACTTTCTGTTTCTATATTTGACTTGTTTTCCGTTTCCGACGCCGACTCTGATTCTGATCCAGATTCGGATTCCGACTCTGATTCGCTTTCGGACTTTGCCTTCTTTTTGAGGCGGCTGAGCAGATCAGAATAGATCGTCTTTTTTTCGGTTTCGGGGGCTGGCTTGTGGAGCGTGCATGATTTTTCCGGCGCAGTGCCGACGGCGAAATATTCCACGTAGGTTTCCTTGCAGCCGCCCGACACGGCGGGCAGGTGGGATTCACGGCACAGTGTCACCGGCTCGACGGTTTTGGGAATCGGGAAGTCGGAGGTTGTGATCCCTTCGTGGACGCGGTTCATAACGGCGGACCAGAGGATTCTATTGTACGTGTGGTACGTGGATTCCAGGGGCAGGTCGCGATTGTTGTCATAGCCGCCCCAGACGCAGCAGGTGTAGAACGGCGTGTAGCCGACGAACCAGATATCCTTGTAGTTGGAGGTGGTCCCGGTCTTGCCAGCGACAGGCTGCATTCCCGCTTCAATCGTGCCGTAAGCCGTGCCGTCGGGCGCGTTGACAACGTCCTTCATTGCGTCGGTCAGAAGAAACGCGGTACTTTCGGAGAGGACGCGGGTGTTGTCTTTTTGTGTTTCGCCAGAGGCAAGTCGGGCTGCGGAGGTTGCCTCGACGGAGCGCAGATTGGTTCGATCTCCGAATATAGGTCGAGCCAGACTATTTGCCGTGACAGCTGTATTACTGTTTATATCATCCGCCAGATTATTCGTCCGGTCGATCAGGACATTTCCCTGCCGGTCCAGGATTTTTGTGAAAAATTTCGGTGTGCGGTATACGCCCTGATTCGCGATCGCGGCGTAGGCAGAGCAGAGCTCCAGATTTGTGACACCCTGCGTAATCCCGCCGAGCGCGAGTGGCTGTACGATATCTGAGGAATGGTCGCCGTCCGCGGAGGTATAGGATTCCTGCAGGGTCGTGATGCCGAGCCTGCGCGCATATTCGTAGCCGACGCGCGGGGAAATCTCAGTGATGCATTTCACCGCGATGACGTTGATCGAGCGCAGGATCGCTTCGCGGATCGTCACCGTGCCGGAATAATCCGTAAGATCCCAGTTGCTGACCGGTGTGCCGTCTGCGTATTTGTAGGGTTCGTTTTTATACAGTGTGGCGAGTGTCATACCAAAGGCGTCGATTGCGGGGGCATAGGCGGTCAGAATCTTGAAGGTCGATCCGGGCTGACGGGTTGTCTCGGTCGCGCGATTCAGAGTGAGGCTGGCGGTCTTCTCGCCGCGGCCGCCGACAAGAGCGCGCACGAGACCGGTTGATTGATCCATGAGCACGAGCGATGCCTGCGGCTGGGGCGAGAGCGTGAGGCGTTCACCGAGCACAGTCGGGGCGTTGTTCCCGGAATTTCCGCCGACTTTATCTTCAGAATTCCTGTTGGAATCGTCTTCGGGGATATTTGCTGCGGTCGTTTCTAACACATACTCACGGAACGCGTCGGCGTAACCCTGCGCTTCATCTTCGCTGACGCAGAGCAGGTCGAACGAAGAATCTATGTTTTCCCGGACATAATTGCGCAGAGCTTCCGAGCCGTAATTTGTGATCTGGCCGTCCGCGCCGGAAATACTCAAGGCATAATCGATACCGAACTCGGTGCCTTCCGGAAAATTCGCGGGATTCGAAAATTCTTCGTCGCAAATTTGTTGGAGTGCAGTGTCCTGTGCGGAGAAAATGCGCAGACCACCGCTGTACACGGCGCGGTAGGCTTGTTCTTCGGAATATCCTTTTTCTTTGATCAATGCGTCAATTGCCTGCTCGATCAGTGCGTCCTCATAGTAAGAGTAGACGTCTGAGTCTCCGTGAACCGCGTCATATTCTCGTACGCGGGCGTATACATCGTCGGAGAGTGCAGCTTTGCGCTCTGCTTCAGACAGGTAGCCCTGTTCAGCCATATAGCGGAGCACGACAGTTCGACGCATCTTATTTTCCTCCGGGTTTGTGATCGGATTGTAGCGACTGGGGTTTTGCGGAATTGCGGCGAGAACCGCCGATTCCGAGACCGTCAGTTCGGACACGTCCTTGCCGAAATAACGTTGCGCGGCCGCCTGCACACCGTAGCACCCTGCCCCCAGGTTGATCGTGTTCAGATAGTCTTCGAGAATTTCGTCCTTGGAAATACGCTTTTCGAGTTGCAGAGCGAGGTATTGTTCCTGAACTTTCCGACGAAAACGTTCGGCGAAAGAAGTCTCCTGCGTCCAATTGGTGAACACATTGTTTTTGATGAGCTGTTGTGTGATCGTGCTGGCTCCCTCCGAGAAGGAGCGACTGGCAATCCCGGTCAGAAAGGCGCGCAAGATGCCGTGAAGGTCGATGCCGCCGTGCTCATAGAAGCGTTCGTCCTCGATGGCGATCATCGCTTTCTGGAGAGAATCCGGAATTTTATCCAGCGTGACGATATCCCGATTTGAGCTGGCAAATGTGAGCTTGCGCAGAGGATTGCCGTCCTGATCGCAGATATAGGTGGCGGATTCTGTCGGAGAGACACTGATCGTGTCGATGTTCGGGGCAGTCGCGGCAAGGTGCCAGATCAGTCCGAGAAACACGAGCAAAAAGATGGCGGCAGCTGCTCCGACTCCAGCCAGGATCCGCTTCCAGGGAAGCCTGCGGATCATCTGCGGAATGCGCGCCCACGGAAAGCGGCGAATCGCCTGTATTACTTGGGATAAGTGCTTTTTAATATCGAATTTATATAAACGATTCTCCTCGCCGGGTGTCTGCTTGTTCTTCATAAAATATGCTCCCTTCGGCAAAATAAAATTCAATACAGAAAATTATTCCACTCAAAGGAATGATTTATGCGCCCTTCCGTCCATTTCGTGGCTGGTGCACAAGCCTTGCATCGCATTTGCATATGGTATATAATATGGGCTGTAAATGACCGTCCCATCAAGCGTATGTGTGGGTGCCATTTTGGAACGGAATCAATTTTGGGCTGTTCCGGCATTATCCGGGCAGAGAAGTGGAGGTCTGTGATGAAGAAAAGAGTATTGGGAAAAGGATTTGCAGCGACAATCTGCGTGGCCGGACTCTGTGCGTTTTCAAGCACGGCGCTGGCACAGGAGAATGTGGCGTTGCCGCTTGACGAGACAGGCGCGGAGACAATCGCACTGGCGGATGCGGGTGTGGAAGAAACCGATGTGTCGCGGTTGTATGCGGTGCGTGAGCGCGAGGACGGCGAGAATGTCGTCGAAGTTGAATTTTCCTGTGGAGATAACCATTATGAATATATGCTTCGAGAGACGGATGGGATGATTCTTGAATGGAGCATTGAAGGGCGCGCGGTCAAGGATGCGGTAGTAGAGCTGACGCTATCAGGCGGCGAGGCCGCTCTATCAGGCAGCGGGGCTTCGGCAGACACGCAAGGGAGCGGGACTGCTGCGGAGGTACAGACAGAAGTGGATCCCTCGGCGGAGGGACAGGCGGCGGCCGATACGCCGGATGGAAACACTGACGGAGATGATGCACAGGGCGGCAGCGCAGCGGCCGGAAGTGCGGTCGTCAAAATCACGGTTGACGGCACGGAGCTGATTGGCTATGAGCAGGCAGTGCAGATCGCGCTGGACGATTCCGGCATCGCTGAGGCGGATGCGGAGCTGGCCAAGATCAAGTTTGAGTATGACGGACGTTTCTATGATTATGAGCTGGAGTTGCGCGAGGGCCGTGCAGAGTACGAATACAAGATTGACGCGCAGAGCGGGGAGATCGTCGAGGTCGAGAGAGACTGACCGGATCTCCTGGTACAGAGAATGCGGTGCGGGGAAACTGTCTGAAGGGACGAAGCAGGACGGGGACAAGGAAAGTGCGCCAGCGTTTTTCGCGATCGAGTCTGTCAGGACAAAGCAGGATTGAGATCATTGAGAGGTATCTATGAAGGTAGTCTATAGGGGTGGCGAAGGCGAAATCGTCGAGAAGAAATCTCGATTTATCGCCACAGTGCGGCCGGTGAACAGCGAAGAAGAGGCGTTGGAGTTTATCGCTGCGATGAAAAAGAAATACTGGAACGCGACGCACAATTGTTCTGCGTTTGTTGTGGGGGAACACTATGAGATTCAGCGGTGCAGCGACGATGGAGAACCGCAGGGAACGGCGGGACGCCCGATGTTGGACGTGCTGCTCGGCGAGAAGATTCACAATGCGGCGGTCGTCGTCACACGATATTTCGGTGGGACGCTGCTCGGCACAGGCGGTCTTGTGCGTGCTTATTCGAGGGCAGTGCAGGAAGGGTTGCGCGGCAGTGCCGTGATCGACAAGCAGGACGGCGCGCTGCTCTCCATCCGTACGGATTACAACGGGATTGGCAAGATCCAATATCTGCTGGGGCAGAGAGGACTTTCTATTGTCGATTCGGAATATACTGACAGTGTGGCCGTGCAGACGCTGGTTCCGCAGGAGCAGTTACAGGAGCTGCGAGATGCCATCACAGAGGCGACGAGCGGCAGGGCGGAGTTTACGGCGGAGGAAGCGGTGCGGTTCGCATTTCTGGACGGAGAACCGCTGATTTTCACGTAAGCAATGAGCCGTGCAAAGACGGTGGAACACGAAATACCTGCTTGCAGGCAGTTTCGTGAGACAGCAGATTTATAGGGCGAATGCCCGTGACCGAGGAAAGCCGAAGGCTTTTCGAGGTTGAGCACGGTTCATTAGCCGAGGGCGAATGCCCGTGATTGACACATAACGCAACATAGATTCTTCAGGGAGGACGACATAGAGATGGCAGAACAGACAGAGCATAAGGGCTGCACTGCTCCGATTGGCGTGTTTGATTCCGGCGTGGGCGGATTGACCGTGGCGCGGGAGATTATGCGCAATCTTCCGAATGAGCGCATTGTATATTTCGGAGATACGGCCCGCGTGCCGTACGGAAGCAAATCGCGGGAGACGATCCTTCGCTATTCGCGTCAGATCATTCGTTTTCTGCGCACCGAGCAGGTCAAGGCGATAGTCATCGCTTGCAACACGGCCAGCGCGCTGGCGCTCGACGAGGTAGAGAAGGAACTGGACATTCCGATCATCGGTGTGATCAAGTCCGGGGCGCATGTCGCGGCGGCTTCGACCGAGAACAAGAGGGTCGGCGTGATCGGTACGGAGAGCACGATCAAAAGCGGAATGTACGACCAACTGATTCGCGAAGAGGATCCGGAAATCACTGTGTACGGAAAAGCCTGTCCGCTGTTTGTGCCGCTTGTAGAGGAGGGCTGGTTGAAGGATCCGGTAACGGAGACGGTGGCGAGGCGCTATTTGAAGGAGCTGTTAGACGAGGGAATCGATAGCCTGATTCTTGGCTGCACGCATTATCCGCTTCTGCGCTCGCTGATCGGTGAGATTGCAGGGCCGAGCGTGCGTCTGGTCAATCCGGCCTACGAGACGGCAAGGGAGCTGGAGCGTTTGCTGGCGAAGCATGACATCCTGAGCACGCAGGCGAAGCCTCCGGGCAATGAGCCATACAAATTCTATGTGAGTGACGCCGCGGATAAATTTAAGCGTTTTGCAAATTCAATTCTTCCGTATGACATTGAGACAACACAAAAGATCAATATTGAAGAATATTAAGGAGATGTTTGGATGACAGAGGACGTTCTGGTCAGCGTGAAGGGACTTCATACGCTGGACACTGCGCAGGACGAGGAGATCGAGGTCTTTTCCGTTGGGAAATATTATTTCAGGAACGGAAAACATTATTTACTCTACGACGAGCAGGTGGAAGACACGGGAGGTGTCGTCAGCAACCGGATTACATACAAAGACGGTTACTTGGAGCTCGTGAAGAAAGGCTCTGTAAATGTGAAAATGTCCTTCCGTGTAGATGAGAAGACGGAGTGCTGGTATGAGACACCGTTTGGCGAGATGCTGGTGGGGATTGAGGTGACCGACATGAAGTCCGAAGAGCAGGAAGAACTTCTAGAGTTCCAAGTCGCATATCGCCTTGAACTTAACTATGAGTATGTCGCAGATTGCAAAATTCGGATTCGCGCGATCGCGAAGGGAAGTCCGAGATTTCATCTCCGGTAATATGACAAACAGGAATCAAAAAAGCTGTCGGAACCGATTCATTCCGGCAGTTTTTTGTGTCGAAAAGCTATGGCATAAAACAGGAACGAGTCGATTGCGAGAAAGTCAGATTTGACTGCGTAAACGTCAGCCCGACGGTAACAAAAAAGCTCCTGATCTATGTTATAATTGGACAAGAAAATTCCTTTTCTGACAACGTATTTCTTAATGTAAAAGGAGGATATAATTATGAAGAAATTCAGCAATGCAATTTGGTCAGCAGTTTTAGCGGTAGTCGTTTTTGCATGTTACTTTTTCATTCCGAAGCTTCATCTGGATGGATTTGTCTATGCCGGCTGCGTCCTGATCGGCGCGTTTGTGGCATATCTGCAGGACGCGCTGACAAGCAAAGAGCAGAAAAAGAGAATGAGCAACGCGCTTTGGTGTGCCGTTTTCGCGGTGATCGTGTTCGTCTGCTACTTCCTCATTTCGGCGTTTCACTTTGACGGAATGCTCTACGCCGGCTGTATCCTGATTGGCGCGTTTGCGGCCTATCTGCAGGATGCGCTGACAAAAGAGAAGGCTTGACAAAAAGTAAATTGGCGAGGACAATGCGTCCTCGCCTGTTTTTATTGTGCGCCCGGCGGCGCACGTTTCTAACGGGTGAAAGTCCCGAATCCGCCCGGTAGTGGGAAGGATATAGCCGAAGGC
>CANQEB010000126.1 GCA_947594085.1 uncultured Lachnospiraceae bacterium
CAGCTGGTAATCCGGCACGATCACCTGCGCCATACCGATGCCGCTCGCCACACCGATGATGCCACCGATGCTCGTCAGCACGGCAGCCTCTGTCAGGAACTGTCCGAGAATCGACCCCTTTCTCGCCCCGATGGCCTTTTTCAGGCCAATCTCATTGGTACGCTCCGTCACCGACACAAGCATGATATTCATAACGCCGATGCCGCCGACCAGCAGCGAGATGCTTGCAATCCAAATCAACTGATTGTTCGTGGCCGCACTCATATCCTGCAGCTTTTGTGCGCGCTCAAGCACATCGTCCGCCTTATACTTGAACTCCGTCTGCGAAGATGACACCGTCGCGTTCAGGATATCCTCTGCACCTTTTCCGGCGGCCTCCATATCGTCTACGCTGACCGCCCTCACAATCACATTCTCCGGCTCGTCATACTGGTACACGATCGGCCAGGAAGCCTTCGGCATAAAGAGATAGCCGAGTGTGTCACTGTTTGCGTAAGTATAGTAGTCCTCAACAGAAGTGATGTTCGGCGTGAACTTTCTGCTCTGATCCACAACCCCGACCACCGTGAACGGCATCTTGCTGATCTCGATCGTCTTGCCAATCGGGTTCTCATTGCCGAATATATTGTCCGCAGCCGTCTGATCCAGTATCAAAACCTTATGAAAGTCCTTGTAATCGCTCTCGATGAAATTCCTTCCCGTGCGGATCATGTAGCCCACAGTCTCAAAGTAGGCGGCGTCAATTCCCCGCACGCTCACATTCTGCAGCGACGTATTCTTGTAGTAAATGCTCTCCGAATACTGGCGTTCATTGTAGCGCGTGACATTCTCCACCGAATCGAGCGCAAGGATCTGGTCACGCACCTCGTCCGTCACCTCGCGGAACCCGTCGGGGGCCTTCGACCAGGAGTCAATATAGTAGGGATAGCCCTGCTGATAGATCATGATCGACAGCGTGTTGTTTCCCGAACCGATCAGGTTGTTCTTGATCTGCTCGTTCGTACCCTTGATCGTCGACACAATGGAGATAATGGAGGCGATACCAATGATGATACCGAGCATCGTCAGGAAGGAACGCATCTTGTGCGACCAAATTCCCTGAAACGACAGTCTTATGTTTTCCAGCAAGTCTTACACCTCCCGCTACATATAAGCATCCTGCAGCTGATCCACATCTTTTGTCTTTGCGCCCTCTTTGACATCCTTGCCGTACGGGAACGCGATGGAATCCTCAAAGCTGAGGCCCTCCTTGATTTCCAGCGAATAACCTGTATTTTTGCCCGTCTTGACATACTGCTTCGTCAGTTTCTCGTCATCGCCTTTTTTGTAGACATACGTTCTTCCATCCGGTTCTGATCGGACAAAGAAGTTCTCCAGATAAATGCCGTTCTCCTGGCCTGGCGCTGTCCCGGAAAGGTAGATCTCCGCATCTCCCTCCTCCAGTCCGTCCGTATCGTCTATCAGGGCATAAAACGGATAGTAAGAGGCGTTGGTGTTCTCCTGGCCATAGGACATATAGTTTCCACTGGTGTCTGGGTATTCCGAAATTTCCTTGATCACCGCAGTAAAACTGGTCCCATTCGTCTGCAGCATCCCGGAAATCGTATCTCCGACATTGATCTGCTCAAGCGTCAATTCATTCATTGCGCCCCTCGCGTACAGACCTACCTCGTTTGTCACCTTCACAAAATAGTCCTCGTCGGATTCTCCGCTCATATCGCCGATGCTAACCACAGTTCCATCCATTGTACTCTTGACAACTTTTCCATCGACTACGCGCTGCCTCTGTTTCACGTCAAGTTCGCTCTGCCGGATATCCAATGAGCAAGACTCGATCTCCTGCTCCTTCTCCTTGATCATCTCAGCAAGCTCCTCTGCAGTATACAGTGGTTCATCTCCAAAATCACCGAAATCGCCGAAATAATCGTCGCCAAAATACGGGAATTCGGTCTCTGGTTCTTCATCCCACAGCCCATACATCTCAAATGTCTCGGCAAAAAGCGGATCGCTATTCACCATAAATTTCTGCGCGTCGCTCAGGCCTGAATACATGCTCCAAATGTCCAGAGCCATATCATATCGGTCTTCCTCCGGCGTATCCTGCGGCAGATTCAGAAACTCCTGAAACATCTGCATAACAGCATATGCCTCAAGCATCTCCCCGATACCCAGGAAATCATCCGGTGCGATTCTCTTGCCCTTTTTGTTTTCCTCCCAGGGCTGCCCATTCTGCTCCGCCAGATCTGCTTGCTCATCCTTCCAGAGCTTCTCCAGCTTCTTTCTCCAATTCTCGCCCAGCTGATTGTAGGTATCCGTCGCCTTCTCCAGCAGCTCCCTGTCAATAGCGGACGGGTCAATTGCCTCGAACAGCGACTTTGCATACAGCAGGCAAAGCTCTCTGTAGTGCTTCTTAAGCTGTGTAACCTGGAACTTTTTGCCATTTTCCGTCAGATAGCTGCTCACATTGTCCAGCAGCTGATACTTCTCCATATCCGGAACCGTCATCTGTGACTCATCTAAAACTTCATCCTCCGGATCTGAAAGCCACTGCTGATAGAATATAATCGCGCTCTCAAGCTCTGTCAGATAATCCTTCCCCTGATCTTCATATGTCTGTCTGGCATCCTCCGCCAAGAGCTTTTCCGCGTTCGAGAGGAACGTCGCCACATAGCTTTCAATCGCGTCAGGTACATTCTCGTATCGCGCTGTCGCCGTCACATCGAACCCCGGCATAAGAAAACTTGCATAGCCACTCGCAACATCCTCGGAATTCAGCTCAACTGTATCCTCCGCATTCCCGGAAGTCGCCGCAACACTCCAGCCCATGAATGCAAGTGTCACATCGCTCAAATCCGCCTGCAGAGGAACTAACCTGCCGACCTCATAGGTCTCTGTTCTGCTCCCTGGATTGATCGTGACCGTATATTTTTCTACCTGCGCGTTGTCGTCCTCCGTACCTGAGCCCTCTCCATTCGCCAGATCATCTCCGTCTGTCGTCGCCTCACTCGACATCTCTGTATCGGTTGTTTCACTATCCGGAGTCTCTTCGCCTGTCGTCTCGGTCGTTTCCGGGGCTTCCCCAGTCGACTCTCCATCCGAAGCTTCTCCGTCAGAAGTCCCTATCGTCTCCGGAGCTCCGCCTGTCGTCTCTCCATCCGGATTCTCTCCATCAGAAATCCCTATCGTCTCCGGGACTCCATCTGTCACCTCGATCCCGACCGTCATATCTTCCGGACTCTCTTCTTTTGAATTGTCCTCTTCTGGTATCACCGCATTCGGATCCAGCTGTGTCCGCACAGAAACAATCGTGTCGTTCGTCTGAATCCCCTCAATTATGTAATCCGTCGGGTCATCGCTTTCCTCGTTCTTTCTGGCTGGGATAGAGCCATCCACAAGAACCTCCGTAATCTCATAACCGTTTTCCAGGCTTATGCCAAAGACAATTTTGCCGTTCTCCGCCATGGCAAAGGAGTTCGTGGCATCCTGCCCGTCTACCGTCACGGTCGCCCCATCCGACACGTCAAACGTGACGGTATTCTGGCGCACGTCATCGGAAGGCTGGTCTGCATCGGTCACGCCTGGTTCGCCAGCCTCATCCGATCCGCCAACCTCATCCAGGCCATCCGTCTCACTCGATCCATCGACCTCGTCTAATCCATCCGTCTCACTCGATCCATCGGCCCCGCCTAATCCGCCGGTCTCGTTCGACCCATCGGCTTCGTCTGATCCGCCGGTCTCGTTCGACCCATCGGCTTCGTCTGATCCGCCGGTCTCGTTCGACCCATCCGCTTCATCCGACTGGTTTCCCACATCCTCTGCAAGCTTCTTCAGCTCTTCGAACTGTTCTATATTCCCCACTCTGTCCTGCTGCTTCGTCGGAAGCAGATCATATGCGTTTTCGATCTGTGCAATCGCCTCTGGAAGCTCGGATTCATCAAGCTCCTCCGCCTCCGCAATCAGCATCTGGACGTATCGAACCTGATACTCATTCAGGGTCTTATATCTCTTCTTGAGCGTCTCTATTTCTTCTTTGTTCAATACGGCTTTGACAGCATCCTTGAGCTCGTATGTCAGAATCTCTTTTACAGCTCCGTCGTCCTGCGCTTCCTCTGACCGCTTCTCATCCGCCAGATGCTTCCGATAATACAAAACGGCCTGTTCAATCGCCTCTCCGACGTCGGATGCCTTCAGCTCATCGCCACATGTGAGAAATGTCGCCTGCAGCTCGAGCACAAGGCCCTCAAAGCTGAGCACGCTATTTTCAACAGTCGAAAGCGTTGACTCCGCCGCATCAGCTTTGCCCCCGTTTATTTTTTCTACCTCGTCGATCTTTACTCCGCCCTGTTCTCTGGAAGTCTGTCCCTGTGCATCTATCTCATCGAGAGACGGGACAACAGCGGAATCTTCGGATTCATCCTGTATGATTGCGTCCTGCTCATTCGGCTCTTCTTCTGCACCTTCCGGCTCTTCCGCGCTCTCCTCTGCAGAGGCCGTCAACGTAAACCAGTCACGCTGTAATGACGCCGTCGCCGGTGTTTTCTTCAACTTCTCCAGCTCCTTTTCCAAACGGGTCAGCGTCAGTTCGTTTGTCTGAAGCTCTAGCTGCTGCATCTCAAGCTCAAGCTCCTGCAATGTCATATCGTAGGAAAAGAGAGGCGTGCCCTCCTTGACCTCATCCCCGGCCTTCACGTATATTTTGTCGATTCCGTATTCCTCATTCAGCTGAACCGTCTGCGCCACCTGCGACGTGACGGAGCCATAGATAATCTGCTGATTGTCCATTCCCCAATATCCCTGTGAGACATTCGATACAGGCACAACTTCAACCGGAGATTTCTGGCTCTGAGTGGCGTAATATGCGCCGTAACCAGCACCGCCCACCAGTGCAGCAGACACCACAACGCTGATCAACACCGTTCTCAGTTTCATTGATCTGTCTCTCCTTTCTGCTCTGCAAGCTCACCGTCGAGGATCGTGACGATCCGCTTCGCATACCCGGCGATCCCGCTGTCATGCGTAATCATAATCACGGTGACGCCCTCGTCATTTAACTTCTGAAATAATTCCATGACCTGCCTGCTCGACTTGGAGTCAAGTGCACCGGTCGGCTCATCCGCGAGCAAAATGTCCGGTTTGTTCACCATAGCGCGCGCAATCGCAACCCTCTGCTTCTGTCCGCCGGACAGTTGCGTCGGCTTAAACGTGACACGCTCCTCCAGGCCCACGCGCACGAGTGCCTCCTTCGCTTTCGCACGGCGCGCACGCTTGCGGACACCCGCATATATCAGCGGAAGTGCCACATTGTCCAACGCCGTCATGCGCGGCAACAGTTGAAAGTTCTGAAATACAAATCCGATATTATGTAAGCGCACATCCGCGAGTTGCCGTTCATTCAACGACATAACATTCTTGCCCGTCAACTCGTAACTCCCGGATGTAGGCCGATCGAGACAACCGATGATATTCATCAGTGTAGATTTCCCAGAGCCGGAAGGACCCATGATTGCCACGTACTCTCCCTTCTCCACGCTCAGGCACACATCCTTCAATACGGGAACCGTCATCTTTCCCTGAATGTAATCCTTATATATATGCTCCAATTTGAGGATCAAAAAACTCCCTCCTCCGTGTCAAATAATCTTGTCGACCGATCAGCCTAATGCGGCACCCTCTTCGGCATCCATATCGTCGTAAGACATATCATCAGACATGTCGTCAAATGTCATATCGTCATCAGACATGTCGTCAAATGTCATGTCGTCGGACATATCGTCATACGTCATATCATCAAAAGTCATATCATCAGCGGATATATCGTCATACGTCATATCATCAAAAGTCATATCATCAGCGGACATATCGTCAAAAGACATATCGTCGTAGCTCATATCGTCCATGCCCATGTTTTCCATGCCGGCATCATCGAATCCTGTACCGTCATCCCCGCTCGTGATGTCATTGTAGATTACCGGAGCCCCTTCGGTTACCGTGTCAAGCGGATAAGCAATGTAGTCCTCCGGCGCAAGGCCATCGAGTATCTCATATGTCATGAGCTCCTCGTCATACTCTCCGAGTGAAACTTTATGTTTCTCAATTACATTGGAGGAATTTGCCATCCATACGTAGTCTCCGTCGTCCTCCTGCATAATATAATACTCTTCCAGCCACAAGCCGGTCTTTTCCTCTGACTGTCCAAGATCCTGTTCCATGTACACATGCTGCCCCAGAATCAGTCCGGTCGAATCATCAAGCTCCACATAGAACGCATAATTTGACGAACCAGATTCATTCCCCATACCGCTATAATAATAACTGTCTTGCTCCTCTTCCTCCTTGTTGTCCGTAGAAATCTCAGTCACCGTGCCGGTCCAAACCTGTGAATCGTCCACTCTGGAGTGCACGAGCATCGTCATGCCCTCCTGAACCTGATCAAGATTTTGCTCATTCACGGAGCCCTTGATCCGAAAATCTCCAATCGCCAAAATCGTTATATACGCAGAGTTACCACTGGAGCCGTAATAGTCCTGAGTGCTTCCGCTAGGATCAGAAATCTTCTGAATAATTCCCTCCATCTCCGCCGTCACAGTCGCATTGTCGATCGCTTCCTTGAGCTGTTCTATCTCGAGCTCCTTGCTCTTGATATCGTACTCATACTGCTTGATTTCATTCTGTGCTGATAAAATGCTCGTCGTGATCATAAGCTGATCATCTGAGCTCGCTTCCTTCTTATCCTTCTCAAGCTGTGCAATGCTCTGCTCGGCAAGCTCAATATCCCCCTTCGCCTTGTCGATATCGATCTCTGCCTGCGCAAGCTTATCCTCGTCCTCGCGTGTATCGTAGGTAAAAAGGCGCTGTCCCTCCTTGACCTCGTCGCCTTCTTTGACAAAACACTTCTCTACCGTGCGATCCCCCTCAAGCTTCACTTCAAGCGTCGCCTGCGGACTAACCTCGCCGCCGAAGCGCTCGACCAGACCAGTCCCACTGCCATATCCGGT
>CANQEB010000127.1 GCA_947594085.1 uncultured Lachnospiraceae bacterium
AACACGGTGGCAGTGTTCCGAATCGATCAGGAGACCGGCATGCTCACGCGGCTCTGTGTCCTTCCGATCAGCGGAGACTACCCGAAGGACATCGATGTGCTCCCGGGAGAGCGGACGCTGGTGGTGCTGAACCATGAGACGAACGAAATCCGTTTCTTCACGGTCGATTACGACAAAGGGCTGCTCGTCATGAAGGGCAGACCGCTGAAGATCGAGACGCCGAACTGCATCCTGATCTCGAAGTGTGAGGAATGAGTACGGTGGCGAAAGCTGCCCTGAACGGGGGGGAATATAGGATGAAGGATGAAATGACATGGGGCGATTCGAGGCTTAAGCCTAATGATATCATGCCGTCGCTCCTGGAATACTACCAAAGTGGCGACGAGCGCCTGGTGGGGATAGCGAAGGAGCGGGTTGTCACTTTCTATGGCAGATATGTCAGGAAGCTTATTTTGACAGATTATCCGTCTTTTGCAAAGAAACACGGAGATGATCTGTTTCAGGAGGGCATGGTTGGACTGCTCGAGGCACTGAAGACATACGACGGGACGCACGCGTTCACGACCTGCAGCAAGCCCCTCATCAAGCATGAGGTCTCCGCGTACGTAAGTAGTCTGACGGGCAACGGGACACTTTACTACGCGAAAAACCAGAAGAAGGTTAAGGAGGCAATGTCCTGGCTGAAACAGAAGGGCGTCGAGGTTACGGTTGAGCATATTTCGCAGCTTACTGGCCTGAGCAGAAAGGTGGTTTCGCGCGAGCTGAGCGCGCTGGAGCGCACAAATTTCGTCTATATGGACGGTCTTGAATCGACGGACGCTTTGCGGCCGGCGGAGCCGCAGAAGCCCGTGGACAAGATCGTGGAGGAGAAGATTCTGCGGGAAAAGCTCGCGGAGGGCATCCGGCAGCTGGACGAGGACAAAAAGCTGTTTCTGGCACAATATTTCAGCAAGGAACCGCTGCAGGAGAAAGGAAAGCTGAGCCGTTACATGAGGCAGAAGAAATTCGACGAAATATGCGATGAGCTGAAGCGTGCCATGCGCCGACTATAGCAGGCGAGCAAAATGCCATGCATCTTGTCGTTTGCAATAAGTATGAGATCAGAGAGGGATTCCGATATGGCAGGATCAACCTTTGGAACTGTTTTTAAAATAATGACCTGGGGAGAATCGCACGGGGCGGGCATCGGCGTTGTGATTGACGGCTGTCCGGCCGGTCTGGCGCTTTGCGAAGCGGACATCCAGGCATATCTCGACCGGCGCAGACCCGGGCAGAACCGCTATACGACGGCGCGCGCGGAAGCGGATGCGGTCGAGATCCTTTCGGGAGTCTTTGAGGGAATGACTACGGGCACACCGATTTCGCTGCTGGTGCGCAACCAGGATCAGCGTTCCCGTGATTATGGAAATATCGCTGAGCTCTATCGTCCGGGGCATGCGGATTACCCCTACGATGTAAAATACGGTTTCCGCGATTATCGTGGCGGCGGGCGCTCCTCCGGGCGCGAGACGATCGGGCGCGTGGCGGCGGGCGCGGTTGCGATGAAGCTTCTGCAAGAGCTCGGGATCGCTGTGCGCGCATATGTCAGCGTGATCGGGCCAGTGAGCATCGACCGGTCACACTTGGATTTTTCATTCATCGAAAAGAGTCCGGTGGGTATGCCGGATGCGTTGGCGAGCGAGCGTGCTGTCGCATATCTTGAGGAGTGCATGCGTGCGCAGGATTCCTGCGGCGGCGTGGTGGAGTGCGTCGCGGAGCATGTGCCGGCGGGCTTAGGAGAGCCGGTTTTCGAAAAGCTCGACGCAAACCTGGCGAAGGCGGTCATGTCGATCGGCGCTGTCAAGGCCGTGGAGATCGGCGATGGCACGCTGGTTTCCGGGTACAGAGGCTCTGAGAACAACGACTGCTACGCGACGGATGAAAACGGTGTCCCGCGCAAAGCCACAAACCACAGCGGCGGTATTCTGGGCGGCATCAGCGACGGAAGTCCGATCATCGTACGCGCTTCCTTCAAGCCGACTCCGTCGATCGCACAGCCGCAGAGCATGCTGGGACGGGACGGGAAATGTCACGAGGAGGCGATCCACGGCCGCCATGATCCGATTGTCGTCGCGCGCGCGGCGGTTGTCGTCGAGGCGATGACGGCGCTCACGCTCGCGGATCATTTGCTGCTCGCCGCGACATCCCGCGTGGAGAATCTAAAACGCGTTTACGGGCCTGCGCGATGACGCAGGCCTTTCGACTTTCCTGGGCTTTTCCCTGCTGAACAATGCAATCGACTTTTGTATGAAACGGCATATATTATAGCAGACTATATTTTCCGGAGAAGAATATGGATTATTTCTGCAAGTGCATCGGTTTCGTACACACGATTGAGAAGGGGGATACCTTGTACCTTCTCGGGAAAAAGTACCATGTCAAAGTGTCAGCTCTGATCTTCGCGAATCCATACCTCGATGTCTATAACCTCCAGCCGGGGGATCAGATCTGTATTCCAAAGCTTCGACCGTTTTCTTAAAAAAATCTAAAGAAGCACAAAACGAGAGCGCACTTCATTGACAAATTGTTTTTACAAAATTATAATGTTGAAAGATAGTTTCGAAGCACCGGGAGACAAGTGGCATTTCTGGTGGCGGAGCGGGAGAATTGGCTTGAAAGAGGACAGAATATGGGATTTTTAGATAAAATGGAGCAGAAATACGGAAAGTACGCGATCAGAAACCTGCCTGCCATCATCATCGGCATGTATATCGCAGGGTATGTGATTGCACTTTTGATGCCGAATGTACAGGGATTCCTGACGCTGCATCCGGGGTTGATCATGCGGGGACAGGTATGGCGGCTGGTGACGTGGCTTTTGATTCCGCCGGGAGGATTGGATATCTTTACGATTATCATGCTTTATTTCTATTTTTCTCTCGGACGGTCGCTGGAGTACACCTGGGGCGCGTTTAAGTTCAACGTGTATATTATTTCAGGTATTATCTTCACGATTATCGGAGCGTTTTTGCTCTATTACGTCGGGGGACGGTACGGATATTTCAGCACATACTATATCAATATGTCGATCTTTCTCGCGTTTGCGCTGACCTACCCGGAGATGGAGGTGCTTCTTTATTTCCTGATTCCGATCAAGATGAAGTGGATGGGACTGGTCTATGGGTTTTTTATCGTTCTTTCCCTGGTGCAGGGCGGCTGGGCTGATCGCGTGTCGATCGTGATGTCGCTTCTGAACTTCCTGATCTTCTTTTTGATGTCGCGAAATGTCAGACGGTTTTCGCCAAAGGAGGTACACCGGAGGAACGAATTCAAGCGAAATGTGAAGAAGGTGCAGCCGAAGGGCGCGACGCGCCACAAGTGCGCGGTCTGCGGTCGGACGGAGGAGGACGGGGCGCATCTCGAGTTCCGCTATTGCTCCAAGTGTGACGGAAACTACGAGTACTGCCAGGATCATCTTTTTACGCATCAGCACATCAAAAAACCGTGACACAAGACATTTTAACTATAGGAAAAGAAATCTACCTGCGGTTAGCGGCCGCTGTGGCTTTATCTTGATTGGTTGACAGAGGAATATCATGGATGTTCAAAAGGAAAAAATTAAATTTACGAAAATGAGGGCTGCGGGAGCGATCATAGTGACCGCAGCTGTATTACTTGCGGCTGGGCTTGCGGTAAAGGGCGAAGGTATGGATGTCGCGTTTTTGGCGACAATGCTCATCTCTGCAGCGATAATGGATCTGATTATCCTGTTTCAAATTCAGTTTGGAAGGATTATTTCGGTGATTCTTTGTGTTCTGCTTCCGGCAGGAGCTTTTTTTGCGCTGGAAAATTACACGCATGTCATCACAGATCTCGATGTGTCGATCATTATCCTGAATCTGTTGTTCTTTTATTTTTTGTACGGGTTCATGACCTTTCTCTGCGGAAGCGTCCGCATTGGTTACATCATAGCGACACTGCTTCCGATGCTGTTTGGACTTGCCAATTATTTTGTCGTTAGCTTCCGAGGCTCGCCGATCGTCCCGTGGGATCTGTTGTCGATCGGGACAGCCGCGTCCGTGGCGAACAATTATTCCTTTACCTTGCAGTGGAAGCAGGCACTTGTGGTGCTCATGTTTTTGTGGATTCTTGTGTTTGCAGGAGGGACGAGCCTTAAGGTACATAAGAAGAAGATCCGCCTTTCCGGTGCCCTTGCTTTTGCACTCTGCCTGTTCGCCTATCTCTCCGGGATTCAGAAGAGCCAGGTGCAGAGCTTTTTTGGCATGGACACCATTCTTTTCACGCCGAATGTGCTGTACCGCAACAATGGGATCGCGGCGGCGTTCCTCGGGAACCTGAGATTCTTGCATATCGAGGAGCCTGACGGATATTCCCAGGCGCGGACTAAGGAGATCGAGGCAGAGTATTCAGCGGCAGAGCCATTGACGGAGCAGTCTGGTGGAAGTTCTGCCGAGACTGACGTCGCACAAAATACGGACAGGGATTTGACAGAGTGCCCGAACGTGGTCGTGATTATGGATGAGGCATTTTCAGACTTGTCTGTCTGGGGTGATTTTGAGACAAGCGAGGAAGTGATGCCATTCTTCAAGATGATGCAGGAGGAAGCGATCGGCGGGGAAGTGTATGTCTCAGTCAAGGGAGGCAACACAGCCAACACAGAGTTTGAGCTTTTGACCGGCGATTCGATGGCATTCCTGCCAGTAGGGAGTATACCTTACCAACAATACATCAATGAGAAGACTCCGTCGGTAGCGAGTCAGCTGAAATCTCTGGGGTACAGCGCGACGGCGATCCACCCGTACAATGCGTCCGGCTGGGATCGCAATGTTGTCTACGATTTATTTGGATTTGATGAATTCCTGAGCCTGAAGAATTTTGTCAGCCCACACAAGATGCGCGGATACGTCAGCGATCGGGCGGCGTTTGACAAGATTATTGAGGTGTATGAGGACAAGGAAGAGGACGAGCGTAAGTTTATCTTTCTGGTCACGATGCAGAACCATGGCGGATACAGCAAAGCATCGCCGGACTTTGATTCCTACCTGAAGCTGACGGGAGTAAAGCAGAAGACGACGAGTGTGCTCGCGACGGAAAAATATTTGACGCTGATGAATGAGACAGACCGGGCGCTGCAGGATCTGATCCTGTATTTCAAGGAGCAGGAGGAGCCGACAATTGTGCTGATGTTCGGCGACCATCAGCCGTCCGACTATATTACGAATGTGATTCAGCGCATCTGCAATGTCAAGAGCGAGGAGACGCTGGATTATGCACAGCAGGGATATCGGGTGCCGTTTCTGATCTGGAGCAATTATGGTCTGAAGCACCAGTACTACGATGGGATCAGTGTCAATTATCTGGGCGGAATTCTGATGGACGCCGCTGGGTTGCCGCTCTCGGGGTACCAGAAATTTCTGTCTGACCTGATGAAGAAATTTCCGGTTGTAAATGCGAATGTGTATCGCGACAGCGATGGAACGTTCTATAGCTATGGGGAGGACGAGGAGAAGGAGAGCGGCCTTTCAGATTACAGGATCCTGCAGTACAACCATCTGGTCGATGGAAAACACCGGGATGATTCCTTCTTCGGCACTTCTCCAAATTAACGTATTGACAAGGCAGAGCACGCTGTGTTAGGATTTCCGCGAAAGAAGTTTGCCATGCACAGACGCGGCGCAGCCGGGGCATGGCTTCTGAATCAAGAATGGAGAGCGATAAACATGAAAGAGACATTTGTCACAAAGGAGAAGCTAGAAGAGATTACAAAGCAGTTTCCGACCCCATTTCACCTTTACGATGAGAAAGGTATCCGGGAGAATGCCAAGGAGCTTTATGAGGCGTTTGCCTGGAACAAGGGTTACAAAGAATATTTTGCGGTAAAGGCAACGCCGAATCCGTTTCTGATCAAAATTCTGCATGAGTATGGCTGTGGCTGCGACTGTTCTTCCATGACGGAGCTGATGCTTTCTGAGGCGATTGGGATCAAGGGGCATGACATCATGTTCTCGTCGAACGATACACCGATTGAGGAGTTCAAAAAGGCGGCAGAGCTTGGGGGAATCATCAATCTGGACGATATTACGCATATCGAGAAGGTAGAACAGGCGCTTGGAAGTCTGCCGAGGACAATGTCATGCCGCTACAATCCAGGCGGACTGTTCAAAATCAGCAACGATATCATGGATAATCCGGGCGATGCAAAATATGGAATGACCACGGAGCAGATTGAGGAAGCCTTTCGTATCATGAAGAGTAAGGGTGTCGAAGAGTTTGGCATCCATGCGTTCCTCGCCAGCAACACAGTCACGAACGACTATTATCCGCTGCTCGCGAAGGTGCTCTTCGAGCTTGCGGTGAAGCTGAAGGAGAAGACCGGGGCGAAGATTACGTTCATCAATCTCTCCGGTGGTATCGGGATTCCATACCGGCCGGACCAGGAGAAGAACGACATCCACAAGATCGGCAAGGGAGTCCGCAAGGTTTACGAGGAGGTTCTTGTGCCGGCGGGCATGGGTGACGTTGCGCTTTACACAGAGCTCGGACGCTACATGCTCGGGCCGTATGGCTGCCTCGTGACGCGCGCGATCAATGAGAAGCACACTCACAAGGAATATATCGGGGTCGACGCTTGCGCGGTCAACTTGATGCGCCCGGCAATGTACGGCGCTTACCACCACATCACGGTGATGGGCAAGGAGGACGAGCCCTGCGACCACATGTATGATGTGACCGGCTCTCTGTGCGAGAACAATGATAAATTTGCGATTGATCGTATGCTTCCGAAGATTGACATGGGTGATCTGCTTGTGATACACGACACAGGTGCGCACGGGTTCTCGATGGGTTACAATTACAACGGTAAGCTCCGGTCGGCGGAGATCCTTCTTCGCGAGGATGGGAGCGCCCAGCTTATCAGCAGGGCGGAGACACCGCGGGATTATTTCGCGACATTCGATTTC
>CANQEB010000128.1 GCA_947594085.1 uncultured Lachnospiraceae bacterium
GATTAATCTATGGATATCAGACGTGTATTTCTGATCGTGCTGGACAGCTACGGGATCGGCTGCCTGCCGGACGCGGAGAAATTCGGGGATGCCGGAGCAAACACACTGGGCACGATTGTGAAGTCGGACAAATACAGCACACCGAACATGGAGCGCTTTGGCTTGTTCAATATTGACGGGGTCGATTGCCGACCGGGCGTGGCCTCGCCGATCGCGAGTTACGGGCGCATGGCGGAATCCTCGATGGGGAAGGACACAACGATCGGACACTGGGAGATCGCGGGTGTGATCTCGCCGCAGCCGCTTCCGGTATATCCGGACGGATTTCCGGAGGAGGTGCTTGCGCCGTTTCGGGAGCAGACGGGGCGCGGTGTGCTCTGCAACAAGCCGTACTCCGGCACGGAGGTGATTCGTGATTACGGGGAGGAGCACATGCGGACCGGAGATCTGATTGTCTACACGTCGGCGGACAGTGTATTCCAGATCGCGGCGCACGAGGAGGTCGTGCCGCTTGAGACGCTCTACGAGTATTGCCGGATCGCACGGAGGATCCTTGCCGGGAAGCACGGTGTGGGGCGCGTGATCGCGCGGCCATTCATCGGGCAGGCGCCGAATTTTGAGCGCACGCGGAACCGCCATGATTTTTCGCTGCTCCCGCCGAAGCGCACGATGCTCGTAAGTCTCGCGGAGCACGGTTTTGACACCTACGGCATCGGGAAGATCAACGATATTTTTGCCGGACAGGGGATCGCGCACACGACACCGATTTCAAACAATGAGGACGGCATGAACAAGACTCTGGCGCACATGGATCTGGACTTCAAGGGACTGTGCTTTGTGAACCTTGTGGATTTCGACATGATGTATGGACACCGCAATGACATCGATGGATATGCGGCTGCGGCGACGCTGTTCGACCGGCAGCTCGGTGAGATGATGGCGAAGCTGCGCTCGGACGACATTGTGATCATCACGGCCGATCACGGATGTGACCCAGGCTATCCGGGAACAGATCATACGCGCGAGTATACGCCGATGTTGATTTACGGGGACGCAGTGAAACAGGGCGTGTCCATCGGGACACGGAAAAGCTTCGCGGATATCGCGGCGACCGTGCTGGAGATGTTCGGAATCGATGAGACGCTCGACGGAACGAGTTTTTGGGAAGAGATCAGGAAGCTCTGATTCAAGATGGTTGGATAGAATGGTAAGGAAGTGACAAGAGAAATGACGTGGGACGAACACATCAAAGATCTGATACGGCTCGCTTACGAGGCGCAGAGCCGCGCCTATTGCCCGTATTCTCATTTCGCGACAGGGGCAGCGCTTGAGGCGGAGAACGGTCAGGTCTTTCTGGGCTGTAATATTGAGAATGCAGCGTATTCGCCGACGAATTGTGCAGAGCGGACGGCCTTCTTCAAGGCGATCTCCGAAGGCGTGCGCGAGTTTGCCCGGATTGTCGTGGTCGGGAATTATGAGGGCGAGGAAGGGGATTACTGTGCGCCCTGCGGCGTCTGCCGGCAGGTTATGGCAGAGTTCTGCGACGGTGATCTGTTCGAGGTGATTCTGGCGCGCAGCCCGGAGGATTACAGAATATTTCGCTTGAAAGAATTGCTGCCGGAGCACTTCGGGCCGGGAGATTTGAATGTGTCTGAGTAATTTTTGATCATATAAAAAGAGTGGGCAACTCCCTCAGCCTATAGCAGGCTTACCGGACAAAAAACCCACTTCTTTTCATTTAAACCATACCGCAAAAAAATTTGTTCTGTCTATATATAATCAAGAAAAAGTTTTTCTAAATAATGTGAACGATATAGGAAATTGATGAGGGGAGGTATGAGCATGAGAATGTATGATGTGATCCTGAAAAAGCGATATGGCGGTGAACTGACGGACGAGGAGATACGGGCGGTTGTTCGCGAGTATACGGACGGGAAGATTCCGGATTATCAGATGTCCGCGTTGATGATGGCGATCTGCTTTCAGGGGATGACCGACCATGAGACCGCGGTGCTCACCGATGCGATGGCACACTCGGGCGATGTGATGAATCTGTCGGATATCCCCGGTGTCAAGGTCGACAAGCATTCGACCGGGGGTGTCGGGGACAAGACGACGTTGATCGTGGGGCCGATTGTCGCGGCCTGCGGTTGTCATGTCGCGAAGATGTCGGGACGCGGGCTCGGACACACGGGCGGCACCGTTGACAAGATGGAGTCGATCCCGGGGATGCGCACGGAGCTTTCGCGCGAGGAGTTTATCCGCACGGCGATGGAGGCCGGGATCACGGTGACCGGGCAGTCTGGGAACCTGACGCCTGCGGATAAGAAGATGTACGCACTGCGGGATGTGACGGCGACGGTGGACAGCATTCCGTTGATCGCATCCTCCATTATGAGCAAGAAGCTGGCGGCCGGAAGCGACTGTATCGTGCTGGACGTCAAGACAGGCAGTGGCGCGTTTATGAAGACGGTGGAGGATTCGGTGAAGCTTGCACAGAAGATGGTGGCGATCGGGGCTCACAATGGGAGAAAGACCGCGGCTCTGATCACGAATATGGACATCCCGCTCGGAAATCAGATCGGCAACGCGCTGGAGGTCGAGGAGGCCGTGCGAACGCTGCGCGGCGAGGGAGCCAAGGACCTGACGGAGATATGCCTTGCTCTGGCGACGGAAATGCTCACGCTTGCGGGCAAAGGCTCGCGCGAAGAGTGCGCGAAGCTCGCGCGGCAGGCGATTGACTCCGGGGAGGCGCTCGGGCGCCTGGCGGCGATGGTGCGCTGCCAGGGCGGGGACGAGGAATGCATCTATCATCCGGAGAAGCTCGGAAGCGCGACATTCTTCACCGAGGTGCGCGCGCCGCGGGACGGCTATATCGCCGGGATGGACACGGCAGGTATTGGCTACGCGGCGATGATGCTGGGCGCAGGGCGCGAGACGAAAGAAGACAAACTCGACTATCTGGCGGGTATTATCTTGAAGAAGAAGACAGGGGATGCGGTGCGCGCCGGCGAGGTGATCGCGGAGCTTCGCGCCTCCGACGAGGCGTTGTTTGCGGGTGCGGAGGGGAAATTTCTTGCTTCCCTGACGATCGCCGATGAGAAGCCGCAGCCGGAGCCCCTGATCTACGCGAGGGTGACAGCAGAAGGGGTAGAATATGTTTAGGGCAGGCCGAAGCACTGACCGGTGAGGTCATAAGAAAGTGCTGCAAGACGGCGTGGGATACCTTTGTAAAGCCTGAGCAAGCAATCCTGCCTTGCGATATGAGTTGCGACATCGGAACTGACAGACACGATGGCGTGGCGGGCGAACAATGGAAAATATCGGGAAGGGAAATATGGAGGACAGACAGTTTTGGGCACAGAAATGATGAAATCTGGAGGGAATACAGTCGGAGAAGCTACACCGATTGAGAATTGCGGTGCGGCGAACGGGAGCGGCGCAGGGAAGCTGGATATGAGGAAGCAGAATGCAGAAACGCCGGATACGGGAAAGCTGAATACCAGGGAGCTGGATACGGAAAAGACGCCAAGCTTCGACGAGGCTGCGAAGGACGCGGCGGGTCGCGGAGACCTGACGAAGCCGCGGACCGTGTATGTCGTGGGGCACAAAAATCCGGACACGGATTCGATCTGCTCCGCGATCTCCTATGCATATTTGAAGAATCAGACGGATGGGGAGCGCTTCCGCTTTGTCCCAGCGCGGGCGGGGCAGGTTAGCGCGGAGACGCAGTACGTGCTGGAGCGTTTCGGAGCGGAGGTGCCCCGCGTGCTCGACAACATCGGCACGCGCGTCAAGGACATGGAGATCCGAAGGGTTCCGGGCGTGCGCAGTGACATCTCGCTGAAGAAGGCCTGGACGCTGATGACGACACAGAACGTGTACACGCTCCCGATCACAAACGAGAAAAATCGTCTCGAAGGCCTGATCACGATCAACGATATCGCGAAGTCCTACATGGAGGAGTACGACAGCGCGATTGTCTCGGTGGCGAAGACGCCATACCGCAATATTCTGGAGACGCTGGACGCGGAGATGGTCGTCGGTGATCCGGACGGATACTTCGACAGGGGCAAGGTTGTGATCGCGGCGGCTAACCCCGACGTTATGGAGAATTATATCGATGAGCACGACATGGTGATCCTCGGGAATCGATACGAGTCACAGTTGTGCGCGATCGAGATGCAGGCCGGCTGTATCGTCGTGTGTCTGGGAGCGTCGGTCTCGCGGACGATCAAGCTTCTCGCCGAAGAACACGGCTGCACGATCATCGGCACGCCGCTTGATACCTATGCGGTTGCGCGATTGATCAACCAGAGTATGCCGGTCGACTTTTTTATGCGAAAGGAACATCTGATGACGTTCCGGCTCGACGACTACACGGAGAATATCCGGGAGACGATGTCGCAGAAGCGCTACCGTGATTTCCCGATCCTCGATAAAAAGGGAAAATTTGTCGGTATGATCTCGCGCCGGAACCTGCTGGGCGTGCGCAAGCGCGGACTGATCCTGGTCGATCACAACGAGGTGTCGCAGGCTGTGGACAATGTGCTCGACGCGGAGATCATGGAGATCATCGATCATCACCGCCTCGGCTCGCTGGAGACGATGGCGCCGGTCTATTTCCGGAACCAGCCGGTCGGCTGCACCGGGACGATCATTTATCAGATGTTTCGGGAGCGGGGCGTCGGGATCCCGGCGCAGATCGCGGGACTTCTGTGTAGCGCAATCCTGTCGGATACCTTGATGTTCCGCTCGCCGACCTGTACGGGGATGGATGTGGAAGCGGCACGCGCGCTGGCGGACATTGCGGGGATTGAGTGCGAGACCTATGCGCCGCAGATGTTTGCGGCGGGAAGCGATCTGATCTCCCGGACGCCGGAGGAGATCCTATACCAGGACTACAAGACGTTTGAATTTGGAGATCTGAATATCAGCATCGGGCAGATCACTTCGATGAACGCGCAGGAGCTGGACAGCATTCGCGAGCGGATGATCCCGCTGCTGGAAAAGCTGCCGGGCAGCCGGGAGACGGATATGGTCTTCTTTATGCTGACAAACATCATCGAGGAGACGACGGAGCTCCTGTGCTACGGCAAGGGCTCCGAGCATCTTGTGAAGGAAGCGTTTGACCGGGAAGTGAAGGACAACCGGGCGCAGCTTCCGGGCGTGGTCTCGCGCAAGAAGCAGCTGGTACCGTCATTCATGACGGCGATCAGCCGGATGACGGCGCTGTAAGGGAGGAACAGAATGGGCAGACAAAAGTTTATTTGCATGGAGAGTACTTTGGACTGGGGGAGAAGCTCGGCTCGTTTGGATACAGTGTGAGGAAAAAGTGAAGAAAAAATTAATTTTTCTTTACAAATAATGGAGATGTGATATACTTATAATGATTTTTTGTCTTCACAGAGAAAAGATCCGTGCTGTAAATTTCTGAGGGGTACAGGGATTTACAGGGCGCGAATAGGGGAAAAAGTATAAATATTTGCAGAGGTGCCTGTATGGAACAGTACATTGTCAGAGGCGGCAATCCACTTGTGGGTGAAGTGGAGATCAGCGGTGCGAAGAACGCGGCGCTGGGTATTCTTGCAGCCGCGATTATGACGGACGATACTGTGCGCATTGAGAACATGCCGGATGTGAGGGACACGAATGTTCTTCTGGAAGCGATGGAGAGCATCGGGGTCAATGTGAACCGCATTGACAGCCATACGGTTGAGACGAACAGTGCGCATATTGGGGAAGTCAGCGTAGATTATGAATATATCAAAAAAATAAGAGCCTCCTATTATCTGATCGGGGCGCTGCTTGGGAAGTATAAGGAAGCAGAAGTGCCACTTCCGGGCGGGTGCAATATCGGCAGCAGGCCGATCGACCTGCACTTGAAAGGATTCCGGGCGCTCGGCGCGAACGTGACAATCCGCAACGGGTTTATCATCGCGAAGGCGGAGCATTTGCACGGCAGCAGGATCTATCTGGATACCGTGTCTGTCGGCGCGACGATCAATATTATGATGGCGGCGTCGATGGCGGAGGGCTACACCGTCATAGAGAACTGCGCGCGTGAGCCGCATGTGGTGGATGTGGCGAACTTCCTGAACAGCATGGGCGCGAACATCAGGGGTGCAGGTACGGATGTGATCCGTATCCGTGGCGTGGCGAAGCTGCATAGGACGGAGTATTCCATCATTCCGGATCAGATTGAGGCTGGGACGTTCATGTTTGCCGCGGCAGCTACCAAGGGCGACATCATGGTGAAAAACGTCATTCCGAAGCATCTGGAGGCGACCTCGGCGAAGCTGATCGAGATCGGCTGCGAGGTAGAAGAGTTCGACAGTGCGGTGCGTGTAGTTGCGTCGAAGCGGTTGAACAGCACAAATGTAAAGACCTCACCGTATCCCGGATATCCTACAGACATGCAGCCGCAGATCTGTGTGGCACTCTCGATTGCGCGGGGTACCAGCATTGTGACAGAGAGTATTTTCGAGAATCGATTCAAATATATGGATGAGCTTGCCCGCATGGGTGCGGTCTCCCGCGTGGAGGGCAATACGGCGATTATCACCGGCGTGGAGAAGCTCACAGGTGCGCGGATCTGCGCCCCGGATCTGAGAGCCGGAGCGGCGCTGGTAATCGCGGCGCTTGCGGCCGAGGGAGTCACGACGATTGACGATATCGTCTATATCCAGCGGGGATACGAGCAATTCGATGAGAAGCTCCGCAGTCTCGGAGCGGAGATCGAGCTGATTCGCGATGACAAGGAAGCTCGGAAGTTCCGGCTTCGTATCGGATAAAATAAGAGAAATGAACTGCCGCAAAGGCTGACACCGGGAGGTGAAGACTTGCGGCAGTCTTCGCGTTTAATTCACAAAACCCGTACGAACAACGCATGGTACGGTCTGACCGCAAACCTAGACTCGTTTTCTATCTCGATG
>CANQEB010000129.1 GCA_947594085.1 uncultured Lachnospiraceae bacterium
CAACAAGGATATGCAGGAGGACAAGGAGGGCGTGTTTAACGCAATCGATACGGTGACCTCTTGTCTGCGCCTGTTCACTGGAATGGTTGATACAATGAAATTCAACCGGGAGACGATGGAGGCCTCCGCGAGAAACGGATTCACAAATGCAACGGACGTGGCGGACTACCTCGTGAATCATGGCGTTCCGTTTCGGGATGCACATGGGATTTCGGGGCGGTTGGTTCTGAAATGCATCGCGGAGGGAAAGGCGCTTGACGACCTGACGCTCGAGGAATTCCGCGGGGAGAGCGAGGCGTTCGGCGAGGACATCTACGAGGCAATCAGCATAAGGACCTGTGTGGAGAAGCGGTTGACGATGGGCGCGCCGGGACAGGGTGCTATGCAGGAAGTGATTGCCGGGAACCGAAAATATCTGGAGGAGATGCCAGGTGGCAGATTTGTGTGAGACAAGTTTATAGCGGCCTGCCCTGTAGCCTGCCTGCAGTAACGCAGGATGAGAGAAGGCATAGAAAACAGAAAAATGGAAAAGCAGATTCAGGAATGCGCTATGAGAATGTATTGGATTTTGTACTTGACAGGTACATGGGATGAGTGTATCTTATAAAGACAAATGTACGCCGTACAAAAACACTAAAATCTGACGAAGAGAAATAAAGCGATGTTCGCGGAGGAAAAGTCGGCCAGGCAGAAATCAGGGCGTATCCGTGGGAATCGTTCGAAGCAGATTCCGCGGCTGCAGGATGAGCTGGGATCTTGTGTGGCGTATGACAGAATGAAGATGAGGAGAATGAAAAAATGGAGAAGAAGCTGAGAGTTGGAATTCTGGGGGCGACCGGTATGGTAGGGCAGAGATTTATCTCCCTGCTCGAGAACCATCCGTGGTTTGAGGTTGTTGTGGTAGCGGCGAGCCCGCGCAGCGCCGGGAAGACTTACGAGGAGGCGGTCGGTGGCCGTTGGAAGATGACGACGCCGATGCCGGAGGCGGTAAAGAAGCTGGTCGTCATGAATGTCAATGAAGTGGAGAAGGTAGCGGCCGAGGTAGATTTCGTCTTCTCGGCGGTCGATATGTCCAAGGACGAGATCCGCGCGATCGAGGAGGCCTATGCGAAGACGGAGACTCCGGTCGTGTCGAATAACAGTGCGCACCGTTGGACGCCGGATGTGCCGATGGTGATTCCGGAGATCAATCCGGAGCATTTTGAGGTGATCGAGTCGCAGAAGAAGCGTCTCGGCACGAAGCGCGGGTTCATCGCGGTGAAGCCGAACTGCTCGATCCAGAGCTATGCGCCGGCGCTGAGTGCGTGGATGGAGTTTGAGCCCTACGAGGTGGTCGCGACGACCTACCAGGCAATCTCTGGCGCGGGCAAGACCTTCAAGGACTGGCCGGAGATGGTGGAGAACGTGATCCCTTACATCGGCGGCGAGGAGGAGAAGAGCGAGAAGGAGCCGCTTCGCATCTGGGGCAAGGTGGAGAACGGGCAGATCGTCCCGGCGACCGAGCCAAAGATCACCTGCCAGTGCATCCGCGTGCCAGTGTTGAATGGTCATACGGCGGCCGCGTTCGTCAAATTCCGCAAGAAGCCGACGAAGGAGCAGCTGATCGAGAAGCTAGAGAATTACCGCGGACTGCCGCAGGAGCTGAACCTTCCGAGTGCCCCGAAGCAGTTCATTCAGTATATGCAGGACGACAACCGCCCGCAGGTGAAGCTCGATGTGGACTATGAGAACGGCATGGGCGTGTCGATCGGGCGCATTCGCGAGGACTCGGTCTACGATTTCAAGTTTGTGGGTCTGTCCCACAATACGGTGCGCGGCGCGGCCGGCGGAGCGGTGCTCTGCGCGGAGACTTTGAAGGCGAAAGGATACATCAACGCGAAATAGAATCCTGCGTCGCAAAAAATTAGTTGCCAAAAACAGATAAGATAACGTATAATAAGACTGTTATGGAATTTTTCCGTGACAGTCTTATTTGTGTCACGGAGGAAATACAGACACCAGATGTTGTTTTTGGAGGGGTCGGATGAAACAGCTCTTCATCGCGGAGAAGCCGAGTGTGGCGCAGGAGTTTGCGAAGGCGTTAAAAGAGAATATGAGACGCGGCGACGGGTACTTGGAGTCAGATTCCTATGTGGTGACCTGGTGCGTCGGTCATTTGGTGACGATGAGCTATCCGGAGGTCTACGACGAGAAGTACAAGCGCTGGAGTCTGAACACGCTGCCGTTTTTGCCGGAGAACTTTCTGTACGAGGTGATCCCGGCGGTGAAGAAGCAGTTCACGATCGTCAGCGGCCTGTTGAACCGCGGGGACGTCGATACAATCTATGTCTGCACGGACTCCGGGCGCGAGGGAGAATACATCTATCGCCTCGTGGAGCAGATGGCAGGCGTGAAGGGCAAGCAGCGCAAGCGTGTTTGGATCGATTCGCAGACGGAGGAGGAGATCCACCGCGGGATCGCGGAGGCGAAGGATCTGTCCTGCTACGACAATCTCTCCTCGGCCGCGTATCTGCGCGCGAAGGAAGATTACTTGATGGGGATCAATTTTTCTCGCTTGCTGACGCTGAAGTACGGCAACGCGATCTCGAATTATCTCGGGACGCGATACGCGGTGGTCTCGGTCGGTCGTGTGATGACCTGCGTGCTCGGCATGGTCGTGCGGCGCGAGCGGGAGATTCGCCAGTTTGTGAAGACGCCGTTTTACCGCGTGCTGCAGAGCGTGGAGCTCGAGGGCAGGATGCTCGAGGGAGAGTTCCGCGCTGTGGAGGGCTCGGATTACTATCTCTCGCCGAAGCTCTACAAGGAGAATGGCTTCAAGGAGAGGAAGGACGCCGAGGAGTTGATCGCGCGGCTTCTCGGCGGTGCGCCAGAGCCCGGACAGACAGATGCCTCAGCTGCTTTAGGGCATGCTGACAGTTTTGCAGGGACAGATTCCAAGCCGAAGCTGCAAGGAGCTTTGGGAGGATCGACCGGTCCGGGGACAGCGGTGACGACGATCGATTCCATCGAGAAGAAAAAAGAAAAGAAGAACCCGCCGCTTCTGTACAATCTCGCAGAGCTGCAGAACGAGTGCTCGCGTATGTTCAAGATCAGCCCGGACGAGACGCTGCGGATCGTGCAGGAGTTATATGAGAAGAAGCTGGTCACGTATCCGAGAACGGATGCAAGGGTACTTTCGAGTGCCGTGGCCAAAGAAATATACAAGAATATATCCGGTCTCCGGAGGTTTGGCCCAGCCGCGGAGTTCGCGCAGGAGATACTGGAGCAAGGAAGCTACAAGGGAATCGCGCGGACACGCTATGTGAATGATAAGCAGATCACGGACCATTACGCAATTATACCGACCGGACAGGGGCTAAACGCGCTCGGTTCGCTCAAGGGGAACGCGTTCGGCGTGTACGCAGCGATCGTTCGTCGATTCTTAAGTATTTTCTATCCGGCGGCCGAGTTCCAGAAGATCAGCATGGTCACGAGAATGGGGAAGGAGAAATTTTTCTTTGCCTTCAAGGTACTTCTCGAGGAGGGCTATTTCAAGGTCGCCGGAAATCCGAATGAGAGGCGCGCGAAGAGGGCGCAGGCCGAGAGCGGGAAAGGCGCGGAGGGCGCGCAGAGTCTGACGCAGACCGCTGACGGATTGGATATCTCGGCGGACGGACAGGGAGCCGGAGCGTTTTCAGATAGTGTGGATGCTGAGGGAGGATCTTCCGGCGGAGATTCAGAAGAGACCCAGCTTGGGAAGGAATTTCTCGAGACGATGAGGCATCTGAGAAAGGGTATGGAGCTTCCGGTGCGGGCGCTTAGAATGAAGGAAGGTGAGACCTCTCCGCCGAAGCGTTACAATTCGGGCTCGATGATTCTGGCGATGGAGAACGCGGGGCAGCTCATCGAGGACGAAGAGCTGCGGGCGCAGATCAAAGGCTCCGGGATTGGGACGAGTGCGACGCGCGCCGAGATTCTCAAGAAGCTTGTGGCAAATAAATACATAGCGCTGAACAAGAAGACACAGATTTTGTCCCCGACCCTTCAGGGCGAGATGGTCCACGATGTCGTGTTCTACTCGATCCGCTCTCTGTTGAATCCGGAGCTGACGGCGAGCTGGGAGAAGGGATTGACTTATGTAGCAGAAGGCACGATCACGGGCGACGAGTATATGACGAAACTGGAACACTTCATCCGCTCGCGCACGGAAGGCGTATTGGGGCTCAACAATCAGTACGCGATGCGACCGTTATTTGACGAGGCGGCGAAGTACTATCGGTCAGGCGACACCGGACGGGTGTCAGGGAGTACAAGGCGTGCTTCCGGGACAGGAAGAGGCAGGAAAAGCATGGCAGGCAAGGCCACAAAGAGAACGGCTGGCACAGCAGAGTAGCGGCAATGCTTGGCCGAGATACAGGATGGCATGATGGCAGGAAAGAGAATAGGTGGGAGGCATATATGGATACCTGTAAGATAGAAAATCTGTTCAATTTGAGTGAGACGATCGCGGCAGACCTGTTTCAAGGAGCGATTTACCCTTGGGCGGTGTTGCCGAAGATCGGCGCGTTCATCATTGAGCTGGGCGCGACGCTTCCAGCGGATGAATATGACCGCGTGGAGGAGAATGTCTGGATCGCAAAGTCGGCGAAGGTGGCGAAGACGGCATCCATCACCGGCCCGGCGATTATCGGAAAGAACGCTGAGGTGCGCCACTGCGCATTTATCCGCGGCAACGCGATTGTCGGCGAGGGCGCTGTGGTCGGCAATTCCACGGAGCTGAAGAATGTGGTATTGTTCAACAAGGTGCAGGTGCCGCACTACAATTATGTCGGGGATTCGATTCTCGGCTACAAGGCGCACATGGGCGCCGGCTCGATCACGTCCAATGTGAAGTCGGACAAGAAGCTCGTCGTTGTAAAGGACGGGAACGAGCGCATTGAGACCGGATTGAAAAAGTTCGGAGCGATGCTCGGGGACGAGGTCGAGGTCGGCTGTGGCTCGATTCTGAATCCGGGGACGGTCGTCGGGCCGCGCACGAACATCTACCCGCTGTCGTCGGTGCGCGAGGTGGTGCCGGCGGATTCGATCTACAAGAAGCGCGGGGAAGTGGCAGAGAAATATTAATTTTTTGGAAGGGAAAGAGAGTATGGCGAAGAGCAACACATACGACGCGAGCAGCATTTCTGTGCTGGAGGGTCTTGAGGCGGTCAGAAAGCGCCCGGGCATGTACATCGGGAGTGTCTCGCGCAAGGGTTTGAATCATCTGATCTACGAGATTGTGGACAACGCGGTAGATGAACATTTGGCAGGATTTTGCGACCGGATCGATGTGTATCTGGAGAAGGATGGCTCGGCAACGGTCGAGGACAATGGGCGTGGTATTCCGGTCGGGATGCACGAGAAAGGCATGCCTGCGGAGCGGCTGGTCTTCACGACGCTGCATGCGGGCGGCAAATTTGACGATACGTCTTACAAGACGAGTGGCGGTCTGCACGGCGTGGGTTCCTCCGTCGTGAACGCGCTGTCGATTTGGCTGGACGTAGAGGTCATGCTGGGCGGCAAGATCCATCACGACCGCTATGAGCGCGGTGTCCCGACACAGAAGCTTGTGAACGGATTGCTTCCGGTCATCGGGAAGACTCAGAAGACTGGCACGCGGGTCTGCTTTCTGCCGGATCCGGAGATTTTTGAGAAGACGCGCTTCTCAGCGACGGAGCTCAAGAGCCGCCTGCACGAGACTGCCTACCTGAACCCGCAGCTGACGATTTATTTTGAGGATCGACGCGGGGAGAGCACAGAGCAGATCACATTCCACGAGCCGGACGGAATCGTCGGCTTCGTGCGCGAGCTGAATGAGACTTCGGAGGCGATCTGTGATCCGGTCTACTTCAAGGGTGAGGCAGACGGAATTCAGGTCGAGGCGGCATTCCAGTACGTGAACGAGTTCCACGAGAATGTGCTTGGTTTCTGCAACAATATCTACAATGCCGAGGGTGGCACGCACCTGACCGGCTTCAAGACGACGTTCACGACGGTGCTGAACGCTTACGCCAGACAGATCGGCGTGCTCAAGGAGAAGGATATCAATTTCACGGGCGCGGACATTCGAAACGGCATGACGGCCGTCGTGTCGATCAAGCACCCGGATCCCCGCTTTGAGGGGCAGACGAAGACGAAGCTCGACAACCAGGACGCGGCGCGCGCGGTCGGCAAGGTGACCGGCGAGGAGATCGTTCTGTATTTCGACAAGCACTTAGATGCGCTTAAGAGCATTCTTTCCTGTGCGGAGAAGGCGGCGAAGATCCGCAAGACCGAGGAGCGCGCGAAGACAAACCTGCTCTCGAAGCAGAAATATTCTTTTGACAGCAACGGCAAGCTCGCGAACTGCGAGAGCCGCGACAGCAGTAAGTGTGAGATCTTCATCGTGGAGGGTGATTCGGCCGGCGGCTCCGCCAAGACGGCGCGCGACCGTGATTACCAGGCGATCCTGCCGATTCGCGGCAAGATCCTCAACGTGGAGAAGGCCAGCATCGACAAGGTGCTCGCGAACGCCGAGATCAAGACAATGATCAACGCGTTCGGCTGTGGCTTCTCGGAAGGCTATGGGAATGACTTTGACATCACGAAGCTGCGCTACGACAAGATCATCATCATGGCGGATGCCGACGTCGACGGTGCGCACATCAGCACGCTGCTTTTGACGCTGTTCTACCGCTTCATGCCGGAGCTGATCTATGAGGGACACGTCTACATTGCGATGCCCCCGCTGTACAAAGTGATTCCGGCGAAAGGCAAGGAGCAGTATCTGTATGACGACAAGGCGCTCGAGCAGTACCGGAAAACGCACAAGGGTTCTTTTACGCTGCAGCGCTACAAGGGG
>CANQEB010000130.1 GCA_947594085.1 uncultured Lachnospiraceae bacterium
ACTCTTTCAAAAAATCGGTGAAGCGGCACTTTGGACAGATTCAGCCGTTTTTTAGGTGCAGTTTGCGGAAACTCAAGTGTGCAAATCTGTCCTATCTGTTAAAATACCATTAATCTGACAGATAAACTGCCGCAAAGCAGTCTGCTCTCCATTTGAACAGATGTGCCCGCGACAGCTTTCGCCGCAATATCAATTGTGACCATATTATCAAGAAAGGAATTGCACAATTATGGAGAAAATTGCAAGCTTCACCATCGACCACATAAAACTCCTCCCGGGACTCTATGTCTCACGGAAGGACCACGTCGGAGCGGAAACCGTCACCACCTTCGACATTCGCATGACAAAGCCAAACAGTGAGCCGGTCATGAACACCGCAGAGGTGCACACGATCGAACATCTCGGGGCGACGTTCCTGCGCAACCATCCTCAGTACGCGGACAAGACCGTCTATTTCGGCCCGATGGGATGCCGTACCGGCTTCTACCTCCTGCTCGCAGGCGACTATGAGTCAAAGGATATCGTCCCTCTCATGGTTGAGATGTTTACCTTTATCCGCGATTACCGGGGCGAAGTGCCGGGCGCCTGCGCAAAGGACTGCGGCAACTACCTCGACATGAATCTCCCGATGGCGAACTGGCTCGCCGACCGCTATCTGCGCGAGGTGCTGACAAATATTGAAGAAAGCCGTCTGGTGTACCCTGCATAACACGGATTACTCCGCGGCTGAAAATGCAGTAGGCGCATCCTCATTCTCTCAAATCGGATACCCCTTCAGGTAGTATTCCTTTACGAAGCGCACCAGCTCCTTCTCGCCCTTCCGGTCAAGGATCCGCAACATACCGTGAAGCTCCTTGTGGGTCTGAGGATGCAACAGATAATGGCTTCTGCCCTTCTCGAAATATTTGAGCGGGTCATGCTGTGTGTAAGATTCTTTATTGTAATTCTTCGACGCGCAAATCCGATCCATCAGCATCTCCGCTACGTATTTTCGCGGCATCTGCACCGGCTGAAGCGGATGCTTCGTGTCAGATGTACGGAGTGTGTAATCTGTCCAGTACTCAAAATGATGCCGATTGCGTCCTTTGTGGTGCATCCACGCATCCGAGTAACCCTTCTGCTTGCGCTCTCCGTTGTTCGGGCTGCTCTTGCCGTCATCATAATATCGAAAGCCCATAAAAAGCTCGGATGGCATATATTTAGATAAGTCATGCAAGAGTCCTTGCCGATAAAGCCCAATCCGGAAGCAATGCTCCATCACAAGAAATTTGTGCTCCGTGATCGTGCGCAGGTGCCCCCGAACCTTGTCCCATGTCATCGGAGGCAGATCTTTTGATTGATTTCTTCTCTCTCTCATTGTCTTTATCCCTTTAATTCGTCTCTTTTGGATCCTTTCCCTGATTCCTGCTTGTTCCCTGTTTCAATACTGTCCGCAGGTTCTTTCCCTTTTTTCTTCCCTCCAGGACAACAACGGTGCGCGCCGGCACGCAAAATGCCTTTGTATCTTCCAGAGCCTCCTGCTCTGCGCGCGGGATGAAACTGATCCTTCTCGATGTGTCCATCGCCGTAAACCAAACCATGTCTTTCGGAAGCAGCGGCAATGCGAACTCCTGCAGAACCCAGTTAAAATTGTAGGCAATATAAAGGAAATCATCCTCTCCTACATATTTTCCGCAGTACATACAGCCCAATCCGCGTCCCATCTGCTCGAAATCTCCATACCAGGCGCGTTCTCCATGGAAAGACAAATCCGGATATCCGACCGATTGATAATCTATGCACTGCGGCTCGCTCTTCTGATGGAGAGCCTTATGTGCCTTGCGGTAGGCGATCGCCTCCTGCACAAATGCGCTCAGTTCCTTATTGCTCCGCGCCGCACCCCAGTCTGTCCAGGTCAACTCACTGTCATGGCAATAAGGATTGTTGTTTCCCCTCTGCGAATTGCCGAACTCATCCCCAGCCAATAGCATCGGCGTCCCCTGCGAAAACAGCAGCATCGCGAACGCGTTCTTTCTCTGACGCATGCGCAGCGTCCGGATTTCCTTCTTGCGCGAAGGCCCCTCCTCGCCGCAGTTCCAGCTGTAGTTGAAATCCGAACCGTCACGGTTGTACTCGCCGTTGTCCATGTTGTACTTCCGGTCGTAGGACACGAGATCCATAAGGGTAAAGCCGTCGTGATTCGTCATGTAATTGACCCGGCCGCATCCTGCAGGATTGCAGCGGAGCTGATAGCTGAAAGCCCGAAGAAACTGCTCATCTCCCTTCAGCACCCTGCGGCAGTCGTTCATGAATCCATCGTTGGCCTCGCCCAGAAGCCTGCCCTTCCCCTGCTTAAGTGTGTCCGGATACCAATTGCAGATCAACTTTCTGCTTTGGAACAGCGGCAGACGTGCGAGCTCTGCAACCGCAGAATCGCGCGTCATAACCCCAAAACCATCCACATGGTATTCCAGCGCCCAATAGGTCAGGCACTGTTCGATCCGCGTAAAAGGAATCTCATCCGGAAATGAAAACTCCAGAATCACTTCTATGCCGGCTGCGTGAAACGCCTTAACCATGTCCTTAAATTCTACATCAGGATTTCTTGTCGCCGCGTAAGACGCCTTCGGCGCAAAATAGCACGCATCTTCGCCGTACCCCCAGTAATTCATGCGATACTGTTCCAGCGATCTCATAGCCTCTGCCACTTTTGGATTGACCTTTGAAGACTCAGGAGCCGCGTTTTTCTCCTTCGGTATCTTCGACACCATCTCGGAAAACTCGTAGACTGGCATCAATCTTACTTGATTGATCCCGAGTTGTTTCAAATATGGGATCTTATCGCGAAGTCCCGCGAAGGTGCCCTTCTTCCGCGTACCGGAATTCTTCTGTTTCGTGAAGCCACGGACATGCAGATGATACATGATTGCCTCATCGTACGGAATCTGCGGCAATCTGTCCTCTCCCCAGTCATATTTCCTTGTCAAAAATGCCCCTCGCACACTGTGTGGCGAACCGTCCGGCTGCCTGCCAAACTCCTCTCTCCCCACTACGAGCCGGGCCTGTGGATCCGTATAGACCTCCCCAGCCTCGCAGAAGTTATACTCGTATTTCTCCGGCTGTAACATTACCTTCATCGTGTACAGCCTTCCCGCCGTCCCATTCTCCGGAAACGGCAGTTTTCCTGCAATCTTCTCTGTTCCCTTTTCATACAAAATCAGAACCGGCGGCTTATCCTCCACCGCATAACATCCGAAATGTACGCAATTCTTCTCAACTATAACACCTGGTACGTTGTTGTCACTGTCCGCAATTACCCTAAATTCGCTATCATTCATCATCCAGTCCTCGTCTTTCCGCTGATTTGATATGATAGGAAGGAGAAAATGCCAGCATCCTTCCCGGTTGTTGGTGCCTTGCGTATCCTTTCCACAACTTCTGCAATTCTAAATAATCTTATCCGGCATCTCTTGTATTGTACTTTCTGGAATTCATGTCGGCCCAAGATCAATCGTCAGCTCCACCGGGCAGTGATCAGAGCCAAAAACCTCCGTGTGAATCTTTGCGCCCTGCAAACGCTCGCGAAGCGATTGAGACACACAGAAATAATCTATGCGCCATCCTGCATTCTTCTCGCGTGCCTTAAAGCGATAAGACCACCAACTGTACACACCCTCTATGTCCGGATAAAAATACCGGTAGGTGTCGATAAAGCCATTCTCCACAAGCTTCGTAAACTTCGCACGCTCCTCGTCGGTAAAACCGGCGTTCTTGCGGTTCGTCTTCGGATTCTTTAAGTCGATCTCCTGGTGTGCCACATTCAAGTCGCCACAGAAAATTACCGGCTTCTTCTCTTCAAGGTGCTTAAGATATGCGAGGAAATCATCCTCCCACTTCATTCGGTAATCCAATCTGACAAGTCCGTCCTGTGAATTCGGCGTATAGACTGTTATAAGATAAAAATCAGCAAACTCGAGCGTGATCACGCGGCCTTCATGGTCATGCTCCTCGATCCCAATCCCCTTTGTGACAGACAACGGCTCAGCTTTTGTAAATATGGCTGTACCTGAGTAGCCCTTCTTCTCTGCATAGTTCCAATACTGATGGTATCCGTCCAGCTCCAGCACAATCTGTCCTTCCTGAAGCTTACTCTCCTGTATGCAGAAAACGTCCGCATCAATCTCATGAAAGAAATCTAAAAACCCCTTCTGCACACAGGCGCGAAGGCCATTCACATTCCAGGAAATCAATTTCATCGCTCTGTCTATCCCTCTCTCTTACGAATATCGCTTATGCTGTAGTAAGTATATCATCTTTCTCCAGCTTTTCCCACATAAATCTTTTAATTTTGCAATATTTCTTTGCGGCTATTGCTATTTTGCACCTTTTCTGATAAAGTAAAGCTGTTCACACAAAACAAAACGAAAGAAAGGAACTTCTATGAGCGATTTTGAGACATGCAGTGGCAACTGCGCAAGCTGTGGTGAAGACTGTTCAGACGGCAAGGCCACGATCACTTTGACGCTTGACAATGATGAGACGATCGAATGCGCGATCCTCACGACCTACCCGGCAGCGGGCAATCAGTACATCGCCCTTCTCCCTTTGGACGAAAACGGCGAAAATAACGATGGCGAAGTATTTATCTACCGTTTCAGGAACGAAAACGGCACACCAGTCCTGGAGAACATCGAGGACGATGATGAGTATGACGCCGCGTCTGATGGCTTTGATGAATGGCTTGATTCCATGGAATATGATGAACTCATCGCGGCAGAGGATGAAGAAGCTGAAGAATAGCCATTGACGTTGTTGCTCAGAAAAGACTGTCACAACAGCCCGTTTGCTACCTCTTTTGGCTGTCACGGCAGTCTTTTTATAAATTCTCATAATCACCTTATAGCATAGTTCTATGACTGGTTGGTTGATTATTGTCTCTGCGATTTCAGCAATATATCCAGGAATTGGGATGGCTCCGCTGCTTTTCCATATCTTTGTCTCGTATAAAAGATGTGAAGTCTGTCCTTGGCCCTTGTCATCCCAACATAAAAAAGTCTCCGTTCCTCTTCAAGATCCGCTTCCAGCACAGCTTTGCGGTGCGGGATGACGCCTTCATTTACATCAACCAGAAACACCTCCTGGAATTCCAGTCCCTTGGAGCCATGCAGCGTAGCAAGCATAATGGCATCCTTCTTCTCTTCCCTCTTGGAACGTTTTTCTTCCAGCGCTTCCTTGTATTCTTCGATATGCGCAAACCATTCCTCACAGGTCATATACGGCTTAGCACCTTGCTGAATCTCATCGAGAAGATCGGTCAGTTCCTCCGGTTTCATCCGTCTGGCTTTGGCATATTCTGTCACATATTCTTCATAGCCAATTCCCCGACGTATGTAATTGATCGCCGCGTACGGAGTCATCCGCGCAAGGAGTTTCAAATCTGTCTCCATGCGGTCGATGCGATCCAGCATCCACTCTTTTTCCTCATAATAAATCCGCAATTCCTCAAACGATAGCCGTTTTGCGTTGATACAGTCTCTGCTGATATAGCGTTTTGGGCGGTTCATCACCTGTAGAAATTCTGTCCGGTCCAACCCTTCCCGCGCCAGATGCAGATATGCAAATATATCTCGCGCAATCCAATGTTCATAAATGTTAGGCAGCGCATCATGCATCTCAAATGGAAGGTTAAACTCCATCAACCGCTCGGCAAATGGCCCAACCCCCTGATTTGTACGAAACAACACCGCAATCTCAGAATACGGAACTCCTTTTTTCACACTCTCATGAATGCACTTAACCAGATAAAGGCTCTCATGCTCTTGACTGTCCAACTCCTGAATGTCAATCTTTTGTCCTTCACCGCGGACATCTCGAATCTTCTTCGCATAGCGGTGCTCGTTCTCTCCGATAACCTTCAGCGCTCCCTCGATCACCGGCGCCACAGAACGATAATTCTGATCCAGCAGGATCCTCTTTGCATCCGGATAGTCTTTCGAGAAATTCAGCATAATCTCCGGCTTCGCACCGCGAAAACGATAAATGGACTGATCATCGTCCCCCACAATAAACAAATTGTCCTCCGGTTTCGCAAGCATGCGCAGAATTTTATACTGCAACAGATTGATATCCTGAAACTCATCCACCAAAATATAGCGAAACCGTCTCTGCCAAACCTCTAGGATATCTTGTCTTGCGGTCAAGAGTTCATACGTGCAGACGAGCATATCATCGAAATCCAGCATTCCTTTCGCGCGATGAATCGCTTCATACTGCTGATACAATTGTCTAAATACATCCTCCGGGCATGATCGGGAATAATAATTCGCCAGATTGATCTGCTCATTTTTTACAAGACTAATCTCTGAGACAAGCTCCGAAAGCAGCTCTTTCTCATCCTGCGCCTCCGTCTGAAGCTCGGATAGCATTTTTTGTAGCAGCTGTCGCAGGATCTGATATTTTGCGTCCTCAGTCAAAATATTGGCGGATGTCAAGCGATACGCATGCTTCAAAATGCCGAAAAAGACTGCATGAAATGTCCCAAACGTAACTCCAGGCGACTTGCAGATAGCACAAAAACGCTGCCGCATCTCCTGCGCCGCAGCTTTCGTAAACGTGATCACAAGGATCTCTTGTGGCTTCACATGACGTTCTTCGATCAGATATCTTGTTCTCTGTGTGATAACGAGGGTTTTGCCGGAGCCCGGCCCTGCCAGTACCATGGCGGGACCGTTCCCGTGGGCGATTGCCCGTGATTGTGCGTTGCTTATCTGCATACTGCTCCTATATATTCGTGTTTGATTCACAAAACCCGTACGAACAACGCATGGTACGGTCTGACCGCAAACCTAGACTCGTTTTCTATCT
>CANQEB010000131.1 GCA_947594085.1 uncultured Lachnospiraceae bacterium
CTATATCCTTCCCACTACCGGGCGGATTCGGGACTTTCACCCGTTAGAAACGTGCGCCGCCGGGCGCACTACAAAAAAGCTGCCGCAAAACAGCTTCTAAAAGACTATTTTGCAGCAGCACAGATTATATTTCCAAACTTTTCAGGGTATTCTCTTTATTTCCAGACGACAGAATACACCGCACTATAGGACTTCTTCATGTATCCAGCGGCCCGGTTCACCTTGATGTAGTATGTACCCGGTTTCACCTTCAGATCCCCGACCACTGCCCCGTACCTGGTCTGTACCGTCTTCTTGGCCGCCTCGTCATCTTTGAGATCTCCTATTTTGATGCCCGCGCTGTAACTCGGGCCATACAAGGTGAAGCTCACTTTGCCGTCACCCTCGGCCGAAATTCCCAGGTTGAGCACCTTGCTTCTCGTCACTGTGAATCGGTACCAATCGGATTTCCCTGGCTTCTCTCCCATACCGATGATTCCGTAAGCTCTCTTCCCGGCGCTGAGTGCTTTGGCCCTTATTCTGGTCGCTCCACCCTGATCTGTAATCTTGACATCATTCGTCTTAGCTGCTGCAGCCACCAAAATCACATAGCGTCCAATACCGGAAGTCTTGATATAGTAGGTTCCCTTTGTCAATGCGTACCGCGCATAGGTACTGTTCGACTCCGAACCTGTATATCTGACATACTGTGGTTTACTTTCCAGCTTTTTCTTTTTACTGTTGCACAGTGTCACGTTAACGCCATATCCTCCGTCTTTTACACCCGTCACCAATGCAAACGAGGACTTCTTCACTTTGAATTTGTGATAGACAGTCGGAGTGCCGCTCCACTGCCCCTCATAAATAAAGACGCCGTCATTCTTCTGCATTGACACCGTTTTCGTGGCCGCTGACACACTCATCCCACACAGAAGCGCCGTCAGCATTGTCAATACAAACAGCCCCAAAAATCTGCGTCTCCAGAATCCTTTTCTTTCCATTTGTTTTTCTCCTTTCTGTTGTGCATAAGCAATATAAAATTTTTCGCAGTCTTCTGATGTTTTATCCGATACTACTCAAATATTATATACACTATATCAAAATTTGTCTATTCTTTTTAAGCTGGCATGGTCACAAATGTTAAATCAACGCCATCTCAAGTATTTCCCGCAGACAGTACAGATAATTCCGCTCTAGCACTAGTTCTGACGTCACGACCGGATACGTGGCGTATACCTCTCCGTCAATCACACACTGAACTGTCCCCACCTGCTGCTCCTTCGCGACCGGAGCCTCCAGCGAATGCATGAGCTCCACGTGCGTCTCAACCATTTCCTCCGGCTGCATCAAAACCCGCGTTCGGTTTTCGCTTTCAACATTTTCTGCCCCCAACGCAGTTTTCATTCCTGTATCGCTTTCGTTTCCCGGCTCAGTATCCGCTTTTGCCTTGACTTCAATCTGCACGCTCTCCTTCTGCCCATCCATCACCGGAAGCTGTGTAGTCTTCAGGGTTGGAATCCCAATCTCTCTCACCTCATAATTCTCAAGTCCATAATTCATCAATTTTTTCGTATCTACCCACTTGTAACCCTTATGACTTGGCCAACCGCAGGCAAGCAGAGCGACAATCAACAGCTTGCCATCCTTTTCAAGCGCTCCGACATAACAGTATCCGGCCTTTGCGGTAAAGCCGGTCTTCCCGGACAACGCCCCGTCCATAATCTGCAGGAGCGCATTATGATTTGTACAACCGTAGCTCCTATTGCCCGCAACATTCGTAAACGTGCAGGACGGCGTCCGCGTAGTTTCCAGAAATTCCGCCGCCTTCGGCGACTGCGTCAGGCAGTAGCGCATGACCATCGCGAGCTCCCGCGCCGTGGTACGGTGCTCCCCTCCCTCATCCTGCGCGTCCAATCCGTTTGGAGTGACATAGTGAGTCTGTGTGCAGCCTATTTCCTGCGCCTTTGCATTCATCTTCTCCGCAAAGCCTTCCACACTCCCGCCGACCGTTTCCGCGATACAGACTGCCGAGTCATTGTGCGATTCAAGCATAAGGGAACAGAGGAGGTCCTTCAGATAGAACATGTCTCCCTGCACCATCCCCAGCTTCACCTTCGGCTGGGATGCCGCATTCTCCGACACCGTACAGACTGTGTCCAGCTCTGCATCCTCCAGGGCAATAATGCATGTCATAATCTTGGTTGTGCTCGCCATCGGCAGTTCCGCCTGTTCTTCTTTCCCATAAAGAACACGCCCGCTGCCACCGTCCATCAGGACGGCACTGCGGGCGTAAAGTCCCAAATCTTCTTGCGCCACAACCGTCGATGTGCTCAAAAAAGGCAAACCAATTAAAATACATAGCAGAAATTTCGGAACAATATTTTGTATTATACGGCCACTCAACACGATTTACTCTCTATATTTAAGTTCTTTTTCAATGCATATGCCGGGATATGATGTTTTAGAATGATCACCACGATTTTTCAGACATTCAGCTTCATCTGAATTTCTTCCTCAGCCTCAGCCTTGAAGTCCTCGATTTGCACCGGGTTCATCTCCGGCAGCTCGTCCAGCGAATGCATACCGAAATGGCGCAGAAAATCCTCCGTCGTCCCGAACAACAACGGACGGCCCGGCGCATCCAGACGGCCAAGCTCCTTCACGAGATTATATTCGATTAGCTTGTTCACCGCGTGATCGCATTTAACACCGCGAATCTTCTCGATCTCCAGCCTCGTGATCGGCTGCTTGTACGCGATGATCGAAAGTGTCTCCATGACCACATCCGTGAGTACTGGTCTGCGCGGCTGCTTCGCAACGCGGATCAAATACTCATACAACTCACTCTTTGTGCAAAGCTGATAGGAATCCTCCAGCTCCATGATCTGTATGCCCCGGTCCTCTTCCCGGTAGCGTTCCATCATGTGGTAGATGATTTTTCTTGTTGTCTCCTTATCCTGTCCAATCGCATTCGCAATCTTCTCGATCTCGACAGAATCTCCAACTGCAAACAGGATCGCCTCAATCGCGGCCTCTGCCTCTCTTCTCTCCACGTGTATTCTCCATTTCTTAAAAATATATATGACAAAACTAGTTCTGACTCGTGTTTCATCTGAGCAATGTCGGATAGCAGATTACTTAGTCATAATCCTGATCAAGTGCCAGTTCCGCGCCTTCCTTCCCCGTATAGGAGATTCGAATATCCGCAAATGTCTCGTCCTGTTCCACCTCGACCGTTCCTTCTTTCATCAGCTCCAAAAGTGTCAGAAAGGTCACAATCGTGTACATTTTTCCTTTCCTGAGCGTCAAAAGCTCCCGGAACGTGCATTTTTTTCGTCCTGTTATGTACCGTCCTACGAAGCGCATCGTCTCGGTCAGGTCAACTTCCTCACGTTTGACGCTCCCGAACTTGCTCCGAACCGGATCGATTCGATTCTCCTGGCGCTTTAGAAGCTCCTGAAACAATGCATGCAGCTTATTTAACGTCAACCCGTCCAATAATTCTTCCACATCTATCGGCTCCTGATACGCCAGCACTTCTTCCGGCATACTTGCCTCCTTGTATAGATGTAGCGCAGCGCCGTCCTGGCGTTCTCGCAGCTCGTAAGACATGTATTTGTACATCTTGTATTCGAGGAGCTTCTGAACCAATTCTTCCCTCGGATCGATCTCCTCGCCTTCCTCCGTCACCTCCGGCGGCAGAAGCATTCGCGACTTGATGTCAAGCAACGTAGCCGCCATAACAAGAAATTCACTCATCACATCGAGGCTTTCTGCCGGCAATTCAGAAATGTACTCCATATATTGATCCGTAATCTCGACAATCGGAATATCATAAATACTGACCTTGTTCTTTTCAATCAGATGCAAAAGTAAATCCAATGGACCCTCAAACACCTGAAGCTTCACCGGTATTCCCATACCTCTTCCTCATTTCGTTCTTATATATAGTCCAGCACGACGAGTTCCGGCGGATTGTTAATACGGAGCGGAATGGAATGACTCCCAAGTCCTGCGCTCACCACCATCTGTTTTCCGCCTCGTTTAAAAATACCGCGATCATACTTCGGAAACAATCGAAATTGTGGCGTAATTACCCCTCCAAGATACGGCAGACGCACAATGCCCCCATGCAGGTGTCCTGCAAGCGTCAGATCCGCGCCCCAGGCCGCATACGCTTCAAAATATATCGGATGGTGAACCAGCAGAATGTTGTAGCGCTCTTTATCCGGCTCTCCGAGAAGTTCTGTGATCTGGGCAGCCGTCAACTCATATTTTCGAAATCGTCTATAACACTGCCACGGGAGTTCCAGTCCCCAGACCGTGACCGGCATCCTATGAATGTCAATCCGCTCACAGGAGTTTTTCAATAAATGAACACCGAAGCTCTGAATCGCCTCGAAAAAATGCTCTCCGTCGCCGCCGTACACCTCGGCATAATGTCGCACTTTGTACTCGTGATTCCCTTCTACATAGTAAACCGGGTACTGCTTTGTCAATTCATCCATCAGCGCCAGTGCCACATCCATTTGAGGCTCATTTGTTGAGACAAGCATATCCCCCGTCACAAAAACAGCCTCGGGCTTCTCACTTCGGATTGCCTGCAACAGTACACTGTTTCCATCCCCATATGACACATTGTGGAGATCGCTCAACAATATTGCAGAAAACGGCTGTTGCAGACTTCTTAAGTCATCACTCATCCGTATCCGATATCTTGTCAATTTGAATTCCGACATGGTACCTTCCGCCTCTTCCATCGTTATTCTTTACCGTATTCCCTGTGATTCTCGCTGGATTTCCTCTCTACAAAACCCAGCGTTCCCACATTTCGCCAAGATAATCCAGATACCCCGCTTTTTCCACGGCATGCACCGTGACGATCGGGACACTGCCTATCTCTTTTCCATTCAGCGTGTACACATATTCTCCTACCTGCGCCCCCTGCTCAAGTGGAGCTTTGATCTCGTCCTTCCATCGAATTTCTTTCTCGATCCTGGAAAAGTCTTCATTCTCTGTACTCAGATAAGAAAATCCATTCGCGTATTGCACATCGACAAGCGGCTGCGCCGCCCCGCGCACCGTGATTTGCGGAAGCTTTTCCATCGCATCATCATGGTACAGAGTACAGCAGGCAAAACCATAGCCCAGAATCTTGGCAGCCTCCGCGAACCGCGTCTTGGAATCCGGTGCCGTCATGATCGCGCCGACCAGGCGGATTCCGTTTCGCTGTGCCGTTGCACTCAGACAATACTTCGCATAGCTGGTACTCCCGGTCTTCAACCCATCGCAACCGTCAAAGGCGCGCAGCAGCTTGTTCGTGTTCGTCAGGGTAAAGGTGCTGCTCCCCTTCGCAGTCACATGCGTAATGTCCTCCATCCAGATCTTGGAGTAATCTGTCACTTGTGGGAAATGCTCCAGCAGCTCTCGCGACATCAGCGCCACGTCGCGCGCTGTCGTATAATGCTCCGTAGAATCCGTCAGCCCACAACAGTCTACGAAATGTGTATTCACCATGCCGAGCTCAGCGGCCCTCTCATTCATCCGCGCGACAAACGCCTCCTCCGAACCGGCAATGTGTTCCGCCATCGTCACCGCCGCATCATTTCCTGAAGCGATGATGATACATTTCAGAAGTGTCTCAACTGTCTGAGTCTCGCCCTCCTCGAGAAACACCTGAGAGCCGCCCATTGATTTTGCGTGCGCACTCGTTGTCACCTGTTCGTCGAGCGTCAGCCGGCCTTCCTCAAGCGCCTCAAAGATCAGAAGAACCGTCATGACCTTCGTGACACTCGCCGGATGCACCTTCGTATCCGCATCCTTCTCAAAGAGCACAGTCCCCGTAGACACTTCCATCACAAGCGCGTGCGGTGTCTGCAGCTCCAGCACGGCCGTCTGGGACTGCGCAGCCGCATCTGTATTATCCTGCGCGGTCTCCGCCGTCTGGGCACCTGCTGCTTCCTCTGCCCGAATCTGTGTCGCCCACACTGGCGCCGCCAGCATCCATACCGCCATCAAACAGCATATTAGTCTTTTCATTGAAACCCGTCCCTGAATTCTCTCTATAAACTATATTAAAGCAGGGACAAATTCATGCATACACCTTCCTGTACCTGTCTGTGCGAACACCCTCCGCCGGCTCTGTATCAACACACGCCCGGGCAAACCGCTTACAGCAGCGGCGCAAACAGCCTCAGGACGCTCTGCCAGATACGCGGCCAGATGCCTTGTCCTCTCCAATCCTCCACTGTGATCTCCTGGCACTCTCGGAACAATTCCATCGCGTCCTCTTTGATCTGCATGACAGCCTCGGTGCCATACATCCACACACCACACTCGAAATGCAGGTACAGGCTGCGAAAATCAAGATTCACCGTTCCTACCACCGCGATCCGGTCATCACTGACGAACGATTTCGCATGCAAAAATCCAGGCTTATATTCGAAAATACGAACTCCTGCCTCCAGAAGTGCGCCATAGTACGAACGCGTCAGCAGGAACACAAGCTTCTTGTCCGGAATACCCGGTGTGACGATGCGCACATCAATTCCACTTTTCGCCGCCAGCTTCAGAGCCGTCATCATCTCGTTATCCGTAATCAGATACGGCGTGAAAATATAGACATAGCGCTTCGCGCGATTGATGATATTCAGATAAATATTCTCACCGACTGTCTCGTGGTCGAGCGGTGTGTCCGCATAAGGCTGTACAAAACCGTCGTTCTCAAACTCCTGCTCGTGCCACACATGCGGGTGATATTTTCTGTAGTCTACCTTTTCCCCGGAAAGCGCACTCCACATCTGGAGGAACATGACTGTGAAGTTCCAGACCGCTTCTCCCTTGAGCACGATGCCGGTGG
>CANQEB010000132.1 GCA_947594085.1 uncultured Lachnospiraceae bacterium
ACAAGCACTGTGTCCTCTTCTGTCGATCGGGACACCGGTCATTGTCTATGAATAGAGAGCTATGACAGATTTTGCAAATTCTGTTTATGCGCTGCAATTGCAATCCAATAGCCGGAAATAAACGCCAGGCAGATGGGAGAAAACGTTGGCAGAATATAAGAGGCTTTATATTGAGATTCCGGAAAAAGCGGAGCGAATCCTGCAAATTTTACATGAAAACGGATACGAGGCATATGTGGTGGGAGGCTGCGTGCGCGATTCTATCCTTAGGCGAGAGCCGGAGGACTGGGATGTTACGACATCAGCGTCGCCGAGGCAAGTGAAAGGTTTGTTTCCGAGAACGGTAGACACCGGTATTGAACACGGTACGGTCACGGTTCTGATGGAAGGAGACGCATTTGAGGTGACGACCTATCGGGTCGATGGGATTTACGACGATTGCCGCCATCCGAGGGAAGTTGTGTTCACATCGAATCTTCTCGAAGACCTAAAGAGACGAGACTTCACGATCAATGCGATGGCGTACTCGCGAGAAAGCGGACTTGTAGATGCGTTCGGTGGGATGGAGGATCTTGGAAATCGGATAGTCCGATGTGTCGGTGATCCGACAGAGCGATTTTCCGAGGATGCGCTGCGCATGATGAGGGCAGTTCGCTTCGCGGCACAGCTTGGGTTTTCCGTGGATGCCGGAACGGAGGCGGCGATCCGGGATATGGCGCCTAATCTCGCGCGTATCAGTGCCGAGCGAATCCAAGTGGAGCTTGTCAAGCTCCTGGTCTCTCCAAACCCGCACTGGTTCCGTCTGGCCTATGAATGTGGAATAACGGCAGTCATTATGCCGGAATTCGACCGGATTATGCTGCAAAGACAGCATAATCCGCACCACGCGTACACGACGGGAGAACACACCCTGCTTGCGCTGCGCAATATTCCTGGGAAGACGACACTGCGGTTGACGATGCTGTTTCACGACATGGGGAAGCCAGAGGTGTTTTCGACGGATGAGGACGGCAAGGACCATTTCCATGGACATGCAGCTCACAGTGAGACTATAGCGGTGAATATTATGAGGCGGCTCAAATTTGACAACGATACGATCCGGACGGTGCGGTGCCTTGTGCGCAATCACTCGCGCTATCCGCAGCTGTCTGCAAGTGATGTGCGCGTCTGTGCGTTCGAGATAGGGCCGGAGCTGTTTGATGATTTTCTTTTGGTCAAGCGCGCTGACATTACGGCACATCACCCGGACATTATTCCGGACACGCTGCATTACCTCAGAGAGGTAGAACGTATCTGGCGGGATATCAAAGCACGGGGCGATTGCCTGTCGCTGCGCGATCTCAAGCTGAACGGCGGGGATCTGATCGAGGACGGGATGAGGCCAGGGCCTGCGATCGGGGCGCTCTTGCAGAAGCTTCTGGAGGAAGTACTTGAAAAGCCCGAGTGTAATGAACGGAATTATCTGTTGGAAAGGAGCCGGATTCTGCGATGAGATCTCCGCTTACGACTTTGTGCTATATAGAGAAAGAAGAATGCTATCTGATGCTGCATCGCGTCAGCAAGAAGAATGATGTCAACAAGGACAAATGGATTGGCGTTGGGGGACATTTCGAGGAGGGTGAGAGCCCGGAAGAGTGCCTGCTGCGGGAGGCTGAGGAGGAGACCGGGCTTGCGTTGAAATCCTGGAGATTCCGTGGAATCGTGACCTTTGTCGCAGAGGGTTGGCCGGTGGAGTACATGTGTCTGTATACGGCGGATGAGTTTGAAGGAGAGCTGAAGGCGTGCGATGAGGGAACGCTTGAGTGGGTTCCCAAGGCAGAGCTGATGCACCTGAACCTCTGGGAGGGCGATAAGCTTTTCCTTCGCTTGCTGGCCGAGGATGCGCCGTTTTTTTCGATGAAGCTGGTGTATCGTGGTGACGAGCTTGTGAGTGCATCGCTTGATGGGAAAAGGCTTACTTAGGGCAAGGATTGACGTGATTTGAGATGGCTTGACGGTTGTTTGGAAGCGCGACTTGAAATGGATCGGGATGACTAGATACAGGTTCCGACACGAGGAGGATATTATGAAATCATCGGTGAGAAACCCCATACTGCTGTTACTGACAGCAGTGATCTGGGGCGTTGCTTTTGTTGCGCAAAGCGTCGGCATGGATTATGTCGGGGCTTTCACATTTAATTTTACACGCTGTATCATTGGCGGCCTTGTGCTGATTCCGTGTATATTTTTTCTGGATTGGCTGAAACAGAGAGAAAAAGGGAATACGTTGCCGGGGGAAAGCATCGGCAATAGCAGCGCGGACGCCGAGATCATGAATGAGACAGGGACGTCGGGTAATCTGGGTCGAATGCAGGGACAAAAAACATTGTTCGCAGGCGGTATTTGCTGTGGGATAGCACTCTGTGTGGCAAGCAATCTTCAGCAGTTTGGCATTAAGTATACTACAGTCGGAAAAGCTGGTTTTATCACGGCAATGTATATTGTTCTGGTTCCACTCTTCGGGGTTTTCCTGAAGAAGCGAATTGGCCTCAAGGTGTGGATCAGCGTGATGCTTGCGGTGGCAGGTCTTTATCTGCTATGCATCACGGAAGGCCTTTCGCTTGGCTGGGGAGACTTTTTGGTGTTGCTCTGCGCGGTTGTATTTTCCATACATATTCTGGTTATTGATTATTTCTCCCCCAAAGTGGATGGCGTGAAGATGTCATGTATTCAATTCTTCGTGTGTGGGCTGATCTCCGGCGTCGGGATGTTGATCTGGGAGAAGCCGGATATCCACGCGATTCTCCAGGCCTGGTTGCCGATCTTGTATGCGGGTGTAATGTCGTGTGGCGTCGCGTATACGCTGCAGATTGTGGGGCAGAAGGGGATGAATCCAACGGTCGCGTCGCTGATTTTGAGCCTGGAATCCGTAGTATCGGTCCTCGCAGGTTGGATCTTGTTGGGACAAAGATTGAGTGCGCGTGAACTGTCGGGCTGCGCGCTGATGTTCGCCGCGATTATTCTCGCTCAGCTTCCGCAGAAGGAAAAGATATGAGACAGGATTGTGAGAGTTCCTCCGGATATGATTCGGGCTGTATGCTGTGTCCCAGGGCATGCGGTGCGGATCGCACAGTAGGAAAACGCGGACGATGTGGTGTGGATGACAGGATCAAGGTTGCGCGCGCGGCGCTTCACATGTGGGAGGAACCGTGTATTTCGGGTGAAGAAGGCTCGGGAGCCGTTTTCTTTTCGGGCTGTCCGCTTGGCTGCGTCTACTGTCAGAATCGAGAGATTTCACGCGGAGAGCGTGGCGAGACAATTTCAGAGGAGCGGCTTGCTGAGATTTTTCTGGAACTGCAGCAGCAGAAAGCGAACAATATCAATCTGGTGACTGCTGGCCATTTTTTACCGCAGGTGCGGGATGCGCTTTTACTGGCGAAGAGGCGTGGCTTGAGGATCCCAATCGTCTATAACAGCAGTGCCTATGAGAAACCAGAGGCGTTGCTTCAGCTGGAAGGCCTGGTGGATGTTTACCTGCCGGATTTTAAATATATGAGTTCTGCGCTTGCCGCAAGCTATTCAAAAGCTCCCGACTATCCTCAGGTCGCAACAGCGGCGATACGGGAGATGGTACGTCAGAGACCTGAGCCACAGTTCGATGAGCGGGGCATGATGGTGGCTGGCGTCATAGTACGGCATTTGCTCCTTCCTGGGCAGGTACGTGAGGCAAAAAAGATTGTGCAGTATCTGTATGAAGAGTATGGAAACCAGATATATATCAGTTTGATGAACCAGTATACGCCGATGGCGACGCTGTCCGACGATCCGCTGCTTGGACGCCGCGTGACGAAGCGTGAGTACGAACGACTGCTCAGTTTCGCGGCGGAGCTTGGTGTAGAGCAGGGGTTTTATCAGGAAGGAGAAACTGCCAGAGAAAGCTTTATCCCGGAATTTGACTGTCAAGGTGTGTTGAGAAAATGTGAGGAATAGTTAAATAAAGAATTGACTGCCCACCATCAAAAGGCGGGCAGTTTCTTAATGGTCTTTTGTGGGAATATAACTGTCATCGTCGATTCCCTGCAGCTGAATCGTGCCTGTTTCCTTATATTCCGCCTTCAGGCGGTTGTAATCTTCACGGCGCTTCTGTAGATATTCGTCTACATTTTTTTTCGTGACATGGTAGCCGAACCCTGGGTAGGAGGCCTTCCCGGCGACCGTGTCGATTACCAGATCGGACACTTCATACGTACAGTGTGCTTGATCCAGATAATTGTATGGGTTCATGTTGATGCCGCTGTATCCATTGAAATCCCAGTAATCTGTGATTTGCGCAAAGTCGCGCATATAGTTCCAGAAATAGGTGGATTCGATATTTGTCAAGCCGCTGACAAAGGTTGGATTGAACCAAAACTGCAGCTCTACTCCTGCCGCTTTACATTCAGCCTTGATCTGTTTGACCAGATTGAGGCATTCTCTGGAGTAGACGTCTTTCGAGTTTGTTGTGAAAAGCTTTTCCAGGCGCTCCGGAAAGTCTATCAATACGTTTCTCTGAACGTAATAATCGATATTTATATTTCGACGTTCATACATTAGATTCAGATTTCGCTCGCCGTGCAAATAGTTTTCGGTATAGACAGACTTCCCGTTTTGAAATTCATCCCATATTTTTTTGAGGCCTTTTGTCACGTCAAACGTCAGAAAATGGATGTATTCTGCTATCTGTGGTTCATCCTTCCAGACCGCAGGGATTTGCATGACATCAGCATCAGACTTGTAGGAAAGCCGATCCGTTTCCTTTCCTCCCATGCAGATAATTATTTTTTTGACATTTGTGTGTTTTAGGAGAAAGTCTACAATCACCTTGTATTCAGGCATGGTACCATGATATTCGAATAAATTGTAATATCGGTAACCATCCATCTCCTGCAGCTTTTCCGCGCGATAAGAGCCAGCCTTGGATCCGCCAAGCACATATGCGTCATATTGGTCACCGAAGTTCAAGATATGGTTTCCCTTCAAGACGCGATAGTATGTCTCGTCAGTGCCAACTTTAAAGTCTATATCGGCATAGTCCCCAGACTGGAATGTGAAGTATCCATATATATCTGCGTAATAATTTACACCAGAGATAAACAGCAGTACCGCAAGGATAAATCCCAGCATGCCGAAACACCATCTCTTATATCGCATCTATAGTCCCTCCTAAATACGAATCTGTCATTGCCGCAGCTGTCTGCTCGATTGCTCAGGGCAGAATCTAAAATTGAAAATACAGGAACTGCACAACCTGGTTCATCCTTGACAGGCAGATGGCAAGCAGAATCGCAGCGTAGATGAAATGAATCAAATTCGGTTTAAATTTCTCCGACAGAGTTTTGGTGGTCGGAGCGAACCAACAGATCATGAGTCCGATAAACACGACGATTCCCTCCCGCTGATGGTGGATCACAAAGAGGACGATCCGCTGGAACGCATTGGAAATTCCTGACGCAAAAAACGCGGGGAAATTAAACATGCTCTTGTAGACCATCCAGGTATCCTGCAGGTTTGAAGCCACAAAGATTACTCTGGTCAGGACGATAAAGAAGAAGGTCGTCGTGACCCCGATAAAGTATGGCGGTTCCTTGTCATTGTAGCTCAGGTATGCCGCGATGCAGACAAGAATACCGTTCATGATTCCCCAGATGATGAAATTCCAGCCGGCACCGTGCCAGATGCCGGAGACCAGGAACGTGACCATTGTGGCCACATAGTAATTGCGCCATTTGTTGCCTTTGCGGAACACATTTTTGAATACGTAGGCGCCAAGAAAGCGGGAGAGTGTCATGTGCTGGCGCTGCCAATACACCTGAAAATTTCTTGCGCGAAACGGCGCATTGAAGTTTTCCGGGAGATGGATGTTAAACAGTAATCCCAGACCGATCGCCATATCAGTATATCCGGACAGATCGAAGTAGTAGGAGACAGAGTATGCGATCGTGTAGAACCAGGACTCCAATAAAGTGATATTCGGATTGATGTTTGCATAAAAATTAGCTGCCGAATTGTTCAGAGGGTCTGCGAGCAGCATCTTCTTCGCGCAGCCAATCGAAAATACAAAAATACCCAGCGCAATGTTGTTGTAATTGATCTTCATGTTGCGCGTGTCTTCGAACTGCGGCGCGATTTCCTTGTGATGGACGATCGGGCCAACGATCAGCTGCGGGAAGAAGGTGATAAAGAGCAGATAATCCAGCACGTGATATTCCCTTGTCTCCCCGCGGTAAGAATCGACCAGGAATGCAATCAGCTGGAAAGTGAAGAACGAGATGCCGATCGGAAGCGCGATATTTTTTAGCACAAAGTCGGTTCCGGTCAGTGCATTTATGTTTTCGACAAAGAAGTCATAGTATTTGTAGTATCCGAGCAGACATACATTTCCAAGGACACCTATAGCCAGCAGAAACCTTCTCTGCAGACGATTCTCATCGCCCTGCAGACGGCAGAGTGCGGAACCGACGACATAGTTTGCAAAGACACTTCCCATAAAAAAAGGAAAGAAATCCGGGCTGCCCTGTGAGTAGAAGAACATGGAAGCCAGGATTAACCAAATTTTTGAAATATAGTAAAACCTGAATTTATTCAGGATACCGTATCCGCCCGCGACGACAGGCAGGAACAGAAACAGGAACTTGTACGATGAAAATATCATATGTGTTTACTCCCACGTTTTCCATTTACTTGTGCGTTTCTCAAGAAAGCGGAACAGAACCTCCTCCATCAGCATCATGATAACGCCGAGGCTGATGATCGTGATCAGGGTGACTGAAGTGTTGGCCGTGCTTCTCCAGCTCAGGATCGGCCTGGACAGCG
>CANQEB010000133.1 GCA_947594085.1 uncultured Lachnospiraceae bacterium
CGCTGCAGCATGCCGATGGAAGCCTTATCCTTGTCGATGATGAACTTTCCGGCGTCCGCGAAAAGTGCGTCCGTGTCCTCATTTCCCTTCGCCGCCGAGACGGCCTGCTGTACCTTCGCGATCTGCTCCTCCATCTGCGCGTCGTAGGACACAGCCGTATTCTCGTTCTTCAGGAAGTCGACAACGTCCGCGACCTCCTCGTCCGAGACGAACGCCCCCTGCACACGGGCAGGCTTCTGATAGCCCTGCGGATAGAACAGCATGTCACCCTTACCGAGCAGCTTTTCCGCACCGTTCATGTCAATGATCGTGCGCGAGTCCACGCCCGAGGAAACCGAAAACGCGATACGGGACGGCATGTTCGCCTTGATCAGACCCGTGATGACGTTGACCGACGGGCGCTGTGTCGCGATAATCAGGTGGATGCCCGCCGCTCTTGCCAACTGTGCCAGACGGCAGATGGAATCCTCCACTTCGCCCGGCGCGACCATCATCAGATCGGCAAGCTCGTCCACGATGATGACGATCTGAGGAAGCTTCTGCGGCTTGTTTTCGTCCTCAATATCCTTCAACGCCTCGATCTTCTGGTTGTAGCCCTTCAGATCGCGCACGCCGACCTCAGCGAACTTGTCGTAGCGCGACATCATCTCGGCCACACCCCAGTTCAGCGCGCCCGCCGCCTTTTTCGGATCGGTCACGACCGGAATGAACAGGTGCGGGATGCCGTTGTACACGCTCAGCTCAACCACCTTCGGATCAATCATGATCAGCTTGACTTCCTCTGGCGACGCCTTGTAGAGCAGGCTGATAATGATCGTATTGATACACACAGACTTACCGGAGCCGGTCGCGCCTGCGATCAGCAGATGCGGCATCTTCGCGATGTCCGATACGACCACCTTACCGCCGATGTCCTTGCCTGTCGCGAACGCAAGCTTGGACGGATGATTCTTAAACTCATCCGATTCCAGCAGATCGCGCAGGGATACCGCGCTGTTCTCACTGTTCGGCACCTCGATGCCCACAGCCGACTTTCCTGGGATTGGAGCCTCGATACGAATGTCGGCAGCTGCCAGATTCAGCTTGATATCGTCGGAAAGTCCCACGATACGGCTGACCTTGACGCCCTGCTCCGGAAGCAGCTCATAGCGCGTCACGCTCGGACCGCAGCTCACGTTCGTCACGGTCGCATGCACGCCGAAGCTGTCCAGCGTCTGCTGAAGCTTCGCCGCCGTGCTGCGAATCTCCTGCTCCTGGTTGCCGCCTTTGCCGCCCTTTCCCTTTTTCAGCAGGTCGATTGGCGGATAGATATATTCCGGGCGCACTGCCTCGGCCGTCTTCGCCATCTCAGCCTCCACGGAGGCGATCCCTTCCTCGATCTCCTTCTGGGAAGAGCGCGGATTGCGCTTCGAGGATGCGTGCTCCTGTTCCGCGGCTGGCTGCTGCGCCTCTTCCTGTCCGGCGGTCTCGTCTGGAACTGCCGCTGAGGATAATACATCCTTGTCTGGCTGTGCCTTTTTCTCTTTCATATGGTTTTCGCGAACAGCTATCCCGCGCGCGACTTCTCTCGTCGCAGTGCCGGCCAAACCGTCCGGATAATCACTTTTCTTCGCATCCGTCTCAGTCTGAATTCCCTCGATATGTATCTGTGATACGTCAGCTGTATCGTGGTACAGCTCAAATCCGGAAGCACTCTGCGGCTGTTTCTTCTGTCCGGCGGAATTACTCAGCTCAATATAGCTGCTTCCGCCTGTCGCATTTGCGGAAGCCGCGCTTCTGCCGGAGCGCCCGCCGACCGCCCTGCTCTTTGGCATGATCTCATGAACCTCCGTCCCTACCATTGACGGATCTCCATGAATTCTCGTGTCCATCGTCACGCCGGACACTTTATGATGCTCACGACTGTTTACCGGGAACAGCACAGGGACATCAATCTGTGTTCTCTGGGTATGCATCGCATTTCCCTGCGAGTTTATCTGTCCGCTCTGCTGATATGCCGGGATATTCTTCTGATACGCAGAGCCATCCTGCCGATACGCAGAAACACTCTGCTGATATGCGTCCGCTTGCGCATATTCCATCGATTGCTTGCGACGTCCCCTTCGCTTTTTGTCTTGCACAGGCAATTTCCCTTGTGCCTGCTGCGGCGTCAGAATACCTGGCGCACTCTGACTGGATGCCCCTGTCTGCGAAAGCTTACTCTGCCCGTTCATGCCATCTGGCATATCAAGAAGCTCCTGCGGCAGATCCCACTCGTCCCTATTCTCCCGCTCCCGGCGATATGCCTCCTTTCGCCGAGCGTTTGATTCCTTCGCGGACTGATAAACACGACTGCCCTGATGCTTTACACTGCGCATCAGAGATCTCTGAGTAATCAGCACAAGACAGATGATCGTCAAAATTGCCAATACAATTCCGGTCCCGATCGCGCCAAACGCAGGGCGGAACAAGCCACAGATCATTCCACCGATCACACCGCCGCCGTTCTTATAGGATGCACTGTGCTCATAAATTTCCGTGATGTCTTTGATTTCCTGATATTCCTTTGTAAACAATGTCGCGAAACTACAAATGCACACAAACAAACCAAGCGAGGAAAAGAATTTTACTCCCGCGACACGGCTACCTCGATTTGAAATCAAAAACGCAGCTGCGATAAACAGCAGAAACGGGAACAAGTACGCAGTAATCCCGAATATTCCAAAACTGATATCCGAAATCACATTTCCAACGTATCCCCCTATTCCGAGATAGCTGATAAAGATCAGAATACAGACTGCCAAAACGAGCCACAAAACCGCCTCACGCATGATCATCGGATTCGTCGGCTCTCTCTCCGGCTCCTGCACCGATGCCGGTTCTGAGTTGACTCGCTTTGTGCCCGAACGAGATGTCTTCGCAGTCGCCTCATTTGATGCGCTGCTTTTCCTGGACGTCGTACTCCCCTTTGCAGACGTCGTTTTCTTCTTTGCCGTATTTGCAGCCAATGTTTTCTCCCCTTTGCTTATCTTAAATCAAGAAATGACCGGCAATCGCCACAATTCCCACAACAAAACAATAGTACGCAAAATATTTGAATTTCTTTTTCCGCACAATGACAAGCATCGTCTTGATGCAGATATACCCGACCACACCTGCAAATATCATGCCAACCGCGTAAATTGCAATCTGAGAAGCTTGGATCGGCTCAGCGATCACATCCTTTACCTCGAGTACAGCCGCGCCAAGGATCGCCGGAATCGACAAAATGAAAGAATACTTCACCGCAAATTTTCGATCAAGCCCGCAGAAAAGACACGTCGCGATCGTTGTCCCGGAGCGTGAGAGCCCGGGAAGCGTCGCAAGCCCTTGTGCAGCGCCGATCACAAGCCCATCTCTGTATGTGACCGTTTTCGGCGTCTTGTTCCCTTCCTTCTTGATCTCAGCCATCAACAACAAGACCCCTGTGATCAACAGGCAGATGCCGGGAATGAGCAGCGTCGCAGACGCGCCCTCGACAATATCCTTGCCCAGCACCCCGATCAGACCTGTTGGCACTGTAGACACAAGAATCAACACCACGAACTTACGGTAACTATTGCTCACAACCTTCTTGTATTTCAGCGATGTCTTATGTATCTTATTCAAAAAGAATGTATACAGGTTGGAAAACATATCGCCTACCATGGCAAAAAATTCCTTTATCATATTCCAGATATCCTTATGGTAGACGATAAATACCGCCGCAAGCGTGCCAAGATGCAGCATAATGTCGAACAACATGCTGTCGTTTGTCTCGACATGAAAAATATTCTGCAGAATCGCAAGGTGGCCGGAGCTGCTGACCGGCAGGAACTCCGTTACGCCCTGTACGATTCCGAGTAAGATCGATTCTAAAATTGACATACTATCCTCCAAGACTCATTCAGAATGATTCGATCAAATTTTGACCCAAACTATTATAACAGACAATTTGTGCAGAGACAAGTTTTTTCCAAGAAAGCCGGTTCTGAAAGCAAAAATCAACCTTTTCTGATGGCACGCTGTCCATTTTTCTCTTCTATCATTCTGTAAAGCTGTCCAAGTGCATCACTGATCCCGCCAACCGCATCGATCAAGCCTTCTTTCACGGCGTCCTCTCCCACCAAAATCGTGCCAAGATCTTTTGTCAAAATGCCGGTATCCAGCATCAACTCCTCAAGGCGATCGCGCGTAGCGTGTGAGTGTTCCGAGATAAAACCGAGAATGCGATCCTGCATCTGTTTAAAATAATCATACGTCTGAGGAGCCCCAATCACAGTCCCGTTCATGCGCACCGGGTGAATCACCATGGTGCCGGTTCTCACGATAAAGGAATAGTCTGTTGACACGGCGATCGGCACTCCGATAGAATGACTGCCGCCAAGGACAAGCGACACCGTCGGCTTGCTGAGTGATGCGATCATCTCCGCAATTGCAAGCCCAGCTTCCACATCACCTCCCACCGTATTCAGCAGGATCAGCAAGCCTTCAATATCCGGACTGTCTTCAATCGCCGCAAGCTTCGGCAGCACATGTTCATATTTGGTTGTCTTTGAATTGGTAGACAGACACTCATGCCCCTCGATCTCTCCGATCACGCTCAGAAGATGAATCCTATGGCTCAGTGCAATTTCTCCGGTCTCTTTGATTGCCTCTCTCAGACCCTCTTCTGTTTCATTTTCTGTTTCATTTTCTGTTTCATTTTCTGTTTCATTTTCTGTTTCTTTTTCTGCTTCCTTTTCTGTTTCCTTTTCTCGTCTTTGCGTATCCTCTATCATTCGCTGCCTCCTTTTACATTATATTGTACGCTCATGTCAATTCAGTACTGTACTCACAAAATGCAAATTACATTCATGATTAGTATTTCCCAAAACAGAAAAAGCATACCGATATAATCCAGAAAGCAGCAAACACATTACCTGTGAATCTTGTGCTATCTTGGCAAAAACAAAGCCGCCTCACATCCGGCTATTCTCACAGCCCGATCTGCGGCAGCTCTATGATAGAACGATATTTTGAACCTGTTCAATGATACATGTATTCCCCACGCAGAGTGCGAACCATTTCTTCATACTTATCTCTGCACGCGTCATTCTGTCCTTCCTCAATCATCTGAATGCACGGCGAAAGATAATTATTCCAAATCGAACAGTAAATCTCATCCGCATTCTCTCTCTGCGCGATATGTTTCACCACAGAAGGTGCAACGTCATAATACTCCTGTATCATCTCCCTGCCGCCTGGAAGAGACGACAGATAAGTGTCTCTATAATTGCGCAATAACGTCAGCTCATAACAATCATCCGGTTTGTCAAAGGTCTTACAGACTGCCGTCGTAATATAGCAGAACTTCCTGTGAAATCCCTGCTCGATCTCCGAATAAGTCGCCGCCTGAATCCCCGATTTTGGAAAAGCCTCTTTCCAGGCCTCGACCAGCTTGTCTGTGAGCGGCACAGAGGAATTTCCCTTGTATTCCAGTATCATCGGGAAGACAAACGTCACCATTTCCATGTTGAGATCTATCATCTTGCGGTCTTTCGCACTGCGGCGTTTGCATTGTGCCATCTTTCCCACCGCGCAGTCGATGAGTGCACCGGCCATATTTTTGAGAAACTGTTCCTTGTCTATCACAGAATTGTAACCGTTCTCGATTGCATCAAACGTCTGAACATTCATCTGATACAACTTATGAAAATGATCTGCATACAGATTTCTCTTGAAATACTGCATCGAATCCTCGCAACACTCCAGAAGCTTTGGCATGCCCTCGATTCCGGTCAGATAGTAGTTCATGTCTACTCCTCCAAATTCGTGTATACAGCCTGAACGTCATCATCTTCATCCAGCATGTCAAGTGTGCGATTCAACTGTTTCAGCGCATTCTCGTCCGCGAGCGCGACATAATTCTGCGGAATCATCGTAATCTCCGCAGACGCCATCGCAATGCCGGCATTCTCTAATGCCTGCCGCACTTCACTAAAGTCGTCTGGCGCAGTCAAAATCTCAAAGCTGTCGTCCTCCTCTGAAAAGTCCTCAGCTCCTGCATCCAACGCCGTCATCATCAGATCATCCGCATCCATGTCACACTCTTCTTTGTCGATGATGATCTGACCTTTCTGGTCAAACATATAGGAGACACAACCCTGCGTACCAATGCTTCCACTTCCCTTCGTAAAAGCATTCCGGACATTGGAAGCCGTACGGTTCTTGTTGTCTGTAAGCGCTTCGACAATAATCGCGATGCCGCCCGGTCCATAGCCCTCATATGTAACATACTCGTAGTTCACGTTCCCCATCTCGCCAGCGGCCTTCTTGATGCCGCGGTCAATCGTGTCGTTCGGCATATTGTTTGCTTTTGCCTTCGCGATAATATCGCGCAGACGGCTGTTATTGGCCGGATCGGCACCACCTTCCTTGACCGCCACCGCGATTTCACGGCCGATGATCGTGAAAATCTTGCCTTTCGCAGCGTCGTTCTTCTCCTTCTTATGCTTGATATTGGCAAATTTTGAATGTCCTGACATAAGTCAAATGTCACTCCTTTTCCTGTTCTTTGTAGTTTGATATCTTAACAAGACGGATCATCTTGTCTTCTACCTTCATAATCTGGAAGCGATATCCGCCCGTAATCACTTCCGCCTCCTCCCCATCTGCCGGGATTCGGTCAAGTTTGGAAATCAAAAAACCGTTCAGTGTATCGTAATCTGACGTATCCTCTTCCATAGAAAGCCCAAGCTCTTCCACGACGTCATCAAGGGGCGCCATACCGTCCATCTGAGAACCGCCTTTATCCTCGCGACGAC
>CANQEB010000134.1 GCA_947594085.1 uncultured Lachnospiraceae bacterium
ACGGCCTGCAGGAGACCGGGGCGGTGAACATCGTCACGGGCATGATCCTCGACTACCGCGCGTTCGACACGCTCGGCGAATCGCATGTGCTGTTCATCGCGACTTGCACGGTGCTGATCCTGCTGCGCATTGACAAGAACAAGAAGAAAGAGCTTGAGGATCTGGAGAACGACAGCATCTATGAGCCGGAGAATGACGCGATCCTCCAGACCGTGGCAAAGATCCTTGTGCCGACGATCGTGATCTTCGGGATCTATGTGATCCTCTGCGGCCACCTCGGGCCGGGCGGAGGCTTCTCCGGCGGCGCGATCATCGGGGCGGGGTTGATCCTCTACCTGAACGCGTTCGGTTTCAAAAAGACGGAGCGCTTCTTCACCGCAAAGACCTACAAAAAGCTGAGCTTCTGCGCGCTGGCCTGCTATTCCCTGTCGAAGTGTTATTCCTTCTATACCGGAGCGAACCACATCGAGAGCGTGATCCCGCTGGGAACGCCGGGCGCGATCTTAAGCAGCGGCCTGATCCTGATCCTGAACATCTGTGTCGGAATCGTGGTCGCCGGGACGATGTACACATTCTTCGTCATGTTCCGAAAAGGAGGCTATTGATCATGAACTTTGCAAATCTGGCAAACAACTATGAAGAGGCGGTCGCGATGCTCCTGTTTGTAATCGGGTTTTCCAATCTGCTGCTGCAGAAGAACCTGATCCGCAAAATCATCGGGCTGAATATCATGGACACGGCGGTCTATCTGTTTTTGGCGCTGAAGGGCTACATCGCGGGCCGCAAGGCTCCGATCGTGGTGGACGGCGTGCAGAGCGTGAAGGCGTACGTCAACCCGATCCCGAGCGGCCTTGTGCTGACGGGCATCGTGGTGTCCGTGTCTGTGTCTGCGCTGATGCTGGCGTTGACGATACGCCTGTACCGCAGGTACCACACGTTGGATCTCGATGAGATCACGACACGGTTGAAAAAGGAGGGCCTGTGATGGAGTTTGTACAGAATTTCCCCTTCTTCTCGATCCTGCTCTCGCTGTTTAGCGGACCGCTGTGCTCTGTGATCGGCGGGAAGGCGGCCAGACGGGTCAATCTGGCTGTGATCACAGTGGTCGGGGCGATGTCTGCGGCGGTGCTGAGCTTCACGATCTGCAGCGGGGAGGCGTACGTCTATCTGATGGGACATTTTCCGGCGCCCTGGGGCAACGAGATCCGCGTCGGCGTGCTTGAGGCGCTGATGGCGCTGTTTTTCTGTGTTGTCATGTTTCTGAGCATGGTGGGAGGTTCCCTGGAGCGTGCACTCGAGATCGAGGCGGAGAAGGAAAATCTTTACTACGTGATGGTAAACCTGTTGCTCTCGTCGCTGCTGGCGCTGATCTACACGAACGACCTATTCACGGCCTATGTGTTCGTGGAGATCAATACGATCTCCGCCTGTGGCTTGATCATGATCCGGCAGAACGGGCGCACGATCGAGGCGGCGACGCGCTATATGATCATGAGCCTATTAGGCTCCGGTCTTTTGCTGCTCGGCATCTGCTTCCTGTACGACCTGACGGGGCATCTGCTGATGAGCAACATTAAGGAGCAGGTGCAGATCCTGCACGGTACGGGCGATTACCACATCCCGCTGCTCGTCACGGTCAGCCTGATGTCGGTGGGTATCGCGATCAAGAGCGCGCTGTACCCGTTCCACGCCTGGCTTCCGGATGCGTACGGCTACTCGACGCTTTCGTCCGCGGCAATCCTCTCGTCGCTGGTCTCCAAGGGATATATTTTCCTACTGGTGAAGATCTTTTACCGCGTGATCGGTTTCGATATCGTGCGCGACAGCAAGATCGTCAACATCCTGTTTGCGTTCGGCGTGGTCGGGATGATCATGGGCTCAGTCAGCGCGATCAAGGAGGGCAACATCCGCCGGATGATCGCCTACTCATCGGTGGCGCAGATCGGCTATATTTACATGGGCTTCGGTATCGGGACGACGGCCGGCGTGATCGCGAGTCTGTACCACATCCTCTCGCACGCGGCGACGAAATCTTTGCTGTTTGTCGCGGCTTCCGGGATCACGGACGCCTCCGGCGACAGCACGAGCTTCTTCGACCTGACCGGGGCGGGGTACCGCAATAAGCTTGCAGGCGTGGCGTTCACGGTGGGTTCGCTCTCGATGGTCGGTTTCCCGATGTTCTCGGGCTTCATCTCGAAGCTGTTGTTCGCGCAGGCCGCGGTCGACAGCGCGTACTACAAGATGCTGCCGGCGCTGATCGCTCTGGCGCTGAGCACGATCCTGAACGCGGTCTACTTTATGAAGACGGTGATCCGCATCTACACCCCGGTCGATCGGGAAGAGGTACAGCGGCGCGGTTTCCGGAAGGTGACGTTTGTCGACCAGAAGGCGAAGTCGGCGGCGCTCGTCTGCTTCATCGTGCTGAACATGGCGCTCGGGCTCTGCTCGGAGCCGGTCGTGCGGCTGCTGCGGGAAGGGTTAAGTCTCTTCGCGTAAGCGAGGTTGCGCACGGCTCATTAAAATATCGAATATGGAGGAGAAAGTCATGGACGCATGGATTTTGCTTCCGGTAATTCTGCCGGTGCTCGCCGGAGTGATTCTGTTGCTGTCACTGGCGTTTGAGAAAAGAAAAAACGGACGGGAACAGCCGGACAGAGAGCCGGACGAGGCGCGGCTGCGCAGTCTGCACAGGTACGTGATTGCGGTGCTTGCCGTCTCCGGCGTGCTCGCGCTGGCGGTTTCGTTCAGTGGGGAGCACAGCGTGACGCTCTTCGAGCTGCTGAAGGGCATTCCCGTGTACTTCCATGTGGATGATATCAGCCGTCTGTTCGCGGCGGCCATCAGCGTTGTGTGGCTGGCCGTAGCGTTTTATTCGTTTGTCTATATGAAGCACGAGGGGAAGGAACAGCGCTTCTACGGTTTCTACCTGATCGTGTACGGCGTGCTGATGGCGCTGTCGTTCTCGGGGAACCTCGTGACGATGTACCTGTTCTATGAGGTCACGACGCTGACCTCGATGCCCCTGGTGCTGCACAACGGCTCCCGCGAGGCGATCATGGCGGCGCTGAAATATCTGTTTTACTCGATGTGCGGCGCGTATCTTGGGCTGTTCGGGATTTTCTTCCTGTACAAATACTGCGACACGCTGACCTTCACGGCGGGCGGCACGCTGAACCTGGAGCTCGCGCAGGGGAACGTCACGATCCTGCTGATCGCGGTGTTCGGCATGCTGGTCGGCTTCGGCGCGAAGGCCGGTATGCTTCCGCTGCACGCGTGGCTTCCGGCGGCGCATCCGGTGGCTCCGTCCCCGGCGTCCGCGGTGCTCTCCGGCGTCATCGCGAAAGCGGGCGTTCTGGCGATCATCCGCGTGGTGTTCTACGTGGTCGGGCCGGACTTCCTGAGAGGGACCTGGGTGCAGACCGCGTGGATGACGCTCACGCTTTTGACGGTGTTCATGGGTTCGATGATGGCGTTTCGCGAGCCGGTGTTCAAGAAGCGGCTGGCGTACTCGACGGTCAGCCAGGTGTCGTACATTCTGTTCGGACTTTCCGTGCTGTCTCCGGTCGGCATGACCGGCGCGCTGCTGCACGTCGTGTTCCACATGGTGATCAAGTGCGCGCTGTTTTTGACGGCAGGGATCTTTATCTTCCAGTGCGGCGAGACGAGAGTGGAGCAGTTCCGGGGGATCGGAAAACAGATGCCGAAGACGTTCTGGTGTTATACCTTTGCGTCGCTGGCGCTGATCGGTATCCCGCCGGCGAGCGGTTTTATCAGCAAGTGGTATCTGGCGCAGGGCGCGCTGGAGGCGGGCGTCGGCGTGTTCGGGATCGTCGGGCCGGCGGTGCTGCTCGTGAGCGCGCTGCTGACCGCGGGCTATCTGCTGCCGATCACGACGAGCGGCTTCTTCCCGGGCGGGATCGTGAAACACGGGAAGGCGGAGGAGCATGGCACGGGCGCTGCGGTTGACAGAAACGAGCAGAAGGACGACGGGAAAGCCGCAAATCTGGAACCGCCGCTTGCGATGCTGCTTCCGCTTGCGGTTCTGGCGGCGCTCGCGATATTGCTCGGCCTGTTTCCGAATCCGCTGATCGGATTCGCGGGTAAGATCGCCGCGTCGGTGATGTAGAGGAGGGAGAAGATGAACGAAGCGATTTTGGCAGTCGTGATTCTGCTTCCGATCCTGGGCGGAGTGCTTGTCCCTTTACTGCCGTTTAAGAATCGGACGCAGATGATGGTCTATACAGAGGGGCTGGTGCTCCTGAATTCCGCTCTGGCGCTTGCGATGCTGTTTCACAGGCCGGAGGGAAGCTTTGTCCTGTTCCGTTTTACGAGCGACCTGACGCTGAGCTTTCACGTGGACGGGATGGGTACGGTGTTCGCGGCGATCGTATCGCTGCTGTGGCCGCTTTGCGTCCTGTACGCGTTTGAGTATATGGAGCATGAAAAGCACGAGAAGATCTTCTTCATGTTCTATGTGATCACGTTCGGGGTTACGCTGGGAATCGCGCTGGCGGAGGACGTCGTGACGATGTACTGTTTCTATGAGATGCTGACGCTCGTGACGCTGCCGTTGATCATGCACACGCTGACGCGCGAGGCGGTGCTGGCGAGCCGGACGTATCTGTACTATTCGCTGGGCGGAGCGGCGTTCGCGTTCATCGGCGTGATCTTTATCCTGATCTACGGGAAGACGCCGAACTTCACGCCGGGCGGCGTGTTGGATCTCGCTGCGGTCGGAGACAGGGTGAACATTCTGCTTTTGATCTATGTGCTGTGTTTCATGGGCTTTTCCGTGAAGGCGGCGATGTGGCCGTTTTCGTCGTGGCTGCCGCAGGCCGGCGTCGCGCCGACTCCCGTGACCGCGCTTCTGCACGCGGTGGCGGTCGTCAAGGCGGGCGCGTTCGCGGTCATGCGTGTCACGTATTTCAGCTTCGGGCCGGACTTTGTGCGTGGGACCTGGGCGCAGCATGTGGTGATGGCGCTCGCGATCTTCACGATCGTGTACGGCTGCAGCCGTGCGGTCAAGGAGACGCATATCAAGCGCCGCTTGGCCTGGTCGACGGTCAGCAACCTGTCGTACATTCTGTTCGGCGCGGCGATCATGACGCCGCTCGGGCTGGTGGGCGCGCTGAGCCACATGGTGGCGCACGCGGTCATGAAGATCTGCTCGTTCCTGTGCGCGGGCGCCGTGATCTGCAAGACAGGGCGCGAGTACGTGCATCAGCTGGACGGCTTCGGTCGGAAGATGCCGAAGGTATTCGCCGCCTTCACGGTGGCCGGACTGGCGCTGATGGGCGTTCCGGGGCTGTGCGGTTTCGTCAGCAAGTGGCAGCTTGTGCGCGCGGCCGTGGAGAGCAGGGATCCGCTGGCGTACATCGGCGTGGCGGCGCTGATGATCTCAGCGCTTCTGACGGCGATCTACATGCTCACGATCGTCGTGCGGGCGTTTTTCCCGCGAAAGGATTTTGACTATGACACGATCCGGGATGTGAAGGATCCCGGCTGGAAGATGTTGCTGCCGTTCGCGATTTTTGTGATCGCGATCGTGGCGATCGGTTTGCACTCGCGGCCGCTCATTCAGGGGCTTGAATCAATCGCGGCGCAGCTGCCGTAGGAAGGAGGGACGGATATGAAGAGCAATTTTATTCTGGCGTTTCTTGTGTTCTATCCGTTTCTCGGCGGACTGCTGGCGTGGCTCGCGGGGAACTGTGGAGAGGCGCTGCTTCAGAAAATCAGAGCAGGGCAGAAAGCATCAGGAGGTAATCAGGAATCTGGAAAAAAGTCGAATGGTTCTGCCGTGACAAAGCGTGGGGGCTTGATCGGCAATATGTTCGGCACAGACAATAATGCCTGCCGCGATTATGTGGCGAACTTTATTGTCGTGAGTGAGTTCCTTGTCATGGCGGTTTTGTTTGTGTGTTATGCCTCCGCGGCGAAAGAAGGTGCGGTGGCTGCGTGCCGGATCCCGGGGATCTGCGGCTTCGGGGTCTCGTTCACGCTCGACGGCTTCCGCCTGATCTACGGAGCGGTGGCCTGTCTGATGTGGATGATGACGACGATTCTGTCGCGGCAGTATTTTGCGCATCATCACAAGCGGAATCGCTTTTATCTGTTTTTGCTGCTGACGTTCGGCGCGACGATGGGCGTGTTCCTGTCTGCGGATCTGTACACGATGTTTATTTTCTTTGAGATTATGTCCTTTACCTCCTACGTCTGGGTGGCGCAGGAGGAGAACGCCCCGTCGCTGCGCGCCGCGACCACGTATCTGGCGGTCGCGGTGATCGGCGGACTTGTGATGCTGATGGGACTGTTTCTCGTGTATCATGAGCTGGGGACGCTGGAGATAGCGAAACTGCTGCCGGCGGCGCAGGGATATCTGGGGAATCGTACACTCCTTTACGCGGCGGGCGTCTGCATGCTCTTCGGCTTTGGCGCGAAAGCGGGCGCGTTCCCGCTGCACATCTGGCTTCCGAAGGCTCATCCGGTGGCTCCGGCTCCGGCGTCCGCGCTGCTGTCCGGTATCCTGACAAAGACTGGCGTCTTCGGCGTGCTCGTCACGACGAGCGGGCTGTTCCTGCATGACAGAAACTGGGGCAGCCTGATCCTCGCGATCGGCGTGCTCACAATGTTTGGCGGCGCGCTGCTCGCGGTCTTCTCGATCGATCTGAAGCGTACGCTCGCCTGCTCCTCGATGTCGCAGATCGGCTTTATTCTGGTCGGCGTCGGGATGCAGTGCCTGCTCGGAGAGGAGAATGCGCCCG
>CANQEB010000135.1 GCA_947594085.1 uncultured Lachnospiraceae bacterium
GCAGACCGCGTCCCGCTCCATCTGCGTCGGGCTCTTGACATGTCGCGTATAGAAGTACATGTCGTTCTCCGGATCCCGGTATTTTCCCAGAGAGATGCCGCAGCATTTACTGTTGCTGATCTCGCAGTCCTCGATGATCCAGCCCTTGCTCCAGTGCGGCCCGATCATCCCGTCCTGATATGCGGCCGGCGGAGCCCACGTCGTGGCCGCCTTGTTGATGTCGAAGCCGCTCACGGTGATGTATCCGACCCCGGTCTTATCCGGCATGAAGCAGTTGCGGCGGACGCTGATCTCCACCTTCTCCTTGTTCGGATCCAGACCACGGAAATTCGCGTACAGCACCGTCGTATTTCCGTCCTGCTCGGTGTACCATTTGTAACGAGACTCCTCCGCCGACCATGCGCAGGGATCCGCCTCACCCACAATACACTCCTCCAGTGTCACAGTCTCGTACATCATCCGGTCATTCAGGTAGACCGAACCGGTGTGCCGCACCTTCGGTGCGAAGTACCAGTCGCCGCAGACATAAGTGGTGTACGGATTGTAGGAACCGAACACTCCGTTGTCCACGCGCGCAGTCCACACTGTCCCCTGGTAAAGTATCCAGCCGGAAAGCTCTTCCGCACCGGTGATCACCGCGCCGAGCGGAACCTCGGACCGATAGACAATTCGTTGTTCCTCCGTCCCCGCGTGCAGCGGGTTTACATACTCCCGGTAGACGCCCGGCGCTACCAGCACCTCGTCCCCCGGAAGCGCCACGCGCGCAGCATCATCAATGTGCCGGAACGGCCGCTCCTGGCTCCCATCCCCGATGCAGGACGCGTTGCAGTCAACATAGTATATTCTGGTGTTTGCGTTTCTTTCCATTCTGTGATCCCCCTCTCTTGTCGTTTTCAATTTTGTTTTCTTCTCGATTCTGTCTTCGTCTTTATTCCTGTCTTCTCTAATCCTGTCTTCTTTTTTCAAGCCCGTCTTCTTTTCGGTTCATTCCTCATTTTTCAGTCCCTGTCTTCTTCTCAGACGAGAGAACACGCTACGCCTGCTTTTCTCCGTCGAAGCAGAACATGCTGAACAGCGCCACCGTGTTCGGCCCGTAGTCATACTCCATACCACACTTGTCCGCCATATCCTTCACAAAGACACAATACGCGGACATGCAGGAAAACATCAGATCCGGGAAACGGCAGGGCTTCCCATCCACGATCGCACAGGTCTCACAGAGATTGCAGCCGCTCGCCCCGACCATCAGTCCCTCAAGCCCCGTCCGATCGATGAACTCGCGCGTAAGCTTGTTGTGTTTTCCCTTTGCCGGCTTTGTCTCCTTGCCGTCCATCGGGTCATCCACATCCCAGACTGTCTGGAGCACAACCGCCATCGGCCACCTCTGAATGCGCGCCTTCATCTCCTCCACCGTCCCACAGTCCGGCGGGCACGCATAATTCACGCCGTACTTTCCGCACAGGTTCTCCTCACACAACGGCCGGAACGCCGGTATAAACTCAATATCTTTCGTCTCGATCAGCGCCGCGGCCGCGAAGCCCATCTCCATCGCCAGCTCCGGCAAATCATTCTTGTTCATTCTGTCGTCCTCCCTGGTTTTCAATCATCCGTATTGTCTGTTTTCCTCTGTCTTTCCTCTGCCTTTCCTCCGCCTTTCCTCTGTCTTTCCTCCACCCGCCGTACTCACGTCATTATTCACCGTCCGGGCAAACGCTTCCGCAGACAAGCTCCTGTATCTCTTCCGGGCAGACACAGTCTGTCACTTTCCCGAACATTTTAACACAATAGTGAAAAAAAGTATAGAATAATCCGATTGACTTTCCATCGTAATGTGATACTGTAAAAGAAAAAGTACGATGAAAACAGGGGAAATAATTATATGAAACGAAGTGTAAAAGAACTGTGCATCCGCGTCGTCATTCTGCTGTTTGGTCTCACGGTCGCGCATCTTGGAGTGACGCTCTTCCTGCTCGCGAATCTCGGAGCAGACCCGTTCAATGTACTCGTACAGGGCATCTTCCGGACGCTCGACCGTTTTGTAGACTGGAATTTTCTGTCGCACGGAAACGTCCACATCGTGATCTGCTTCCTGATCATTCTCGTTCTGCTGATCGTGGATCGCAGCTACATAAAAATAGGAACCGTCCTGTGCATGGCATTCGGCGGTCCCATCATTGACTTTTTCACACGACTGCTCTCCTTCCTGTTCGAGAAAGGCAACCCGCTCTGGCTGAACCTGATCGTGCTGGCACTCGGCTGTGTCATCCTCGCGCTCGGCATGACGATCGTCATCAAATCCGACGCCGGCACCGGGCCGAACGATCTTGTGGCTCTCGTCATCAGTGATAAAACGCACCGCCGATTCGGCGTCGTCCGTATCATCGTCGACGTGTCGTTCGTCGCGGTTGGTTTCCTGCTCGGCGGAACAATCGGCATCGGCACTGTCATCTGTGCGTTTCTCGTCGGCCCTGTCGCGGACTTTTTCCTGCCGCGCAGCGAGCGATTCGTAAACGCGGTGCTGCGCCGGGCAGGTCTGTCCTGAGCGCAGCTTTCACATTTTCACCTGTGCCTATTCCCACATCGCACCCTTCTTCAACAGCCTTCAAAACAGGCGTCCTCAGGCTCCTCTGTGCCCTGTCGCCTTCTATGCATACTTTACGCTTAACCGACCTGCGCCGCGCTGTCCTCCTTCGGCAGCTTCCGGAAGAATGCAACGGCGAACGGGAGCGTCACCGGCACCGACATCAGGATCGCGAGCGGCTGCGTCTCCTGAATCCCGGCAAGGCCGCGGAAATGCGAGAGAATCAACAGCAGCGGGATGAAGAACAGGCCATTACGAAGTGCCGAGAGAAACGAGGCTCCGAGCCTCTTGCCCGTGCTCTGAAACAGCATTTCCGTCGTCATACAGATCGGCAGAAACAGATTGGCCAACGCCTGCAGCCGCAGCGCCCGCGTCCCCACCGCGATGACCTCCGGGTCATCCCGGAACAAGCCGATCAGATGTCCCGAGAAGATCAGCAGGAGCGCACAGCCGACGACGATGATGCCCTCCGAGATCATCACAGTAACGCGGTAACCCTTGCGAACGCGGGAATATTTCCCGGCTCCATAGTTGAACGCCGACACCGGCTGAAAGCCTTGCCCGACTCCGAGCGCGACAGAGAAAGCAAAGAAAATGATCCGCGCTACAATGCTCATGCCCGCGACCGCCGCATCTCCGTATACCGCGCACTGCGCGTTCAAAAGCACCGTGTTCAGGCTGTTCAGGCCCTGACGCAGCATGCTCGGAAAGCCTGTCGCCATGATGTTTCCGTAGACGGCCGGCCCAGCGTGCAGTGCCTTCTTAAGACTCAGCTTCGACTCCGTCTTCCCCGACAGGAACATAAACAGAAGAATGAACCAGCTGATGATCTGGCTCGCCGCCGTGGAAAGTCCCGCGCCCGCGATCCCCATATTCAATCCAAACATCAGGATCGGATCGCCGATCATGTTGAGAATCGCACCCGTCATCAACCCGATCATGCCGAGTGCCGCCTTCCCCTCATAGCGGAGGATGTTGTTCAACGTGAGACTACTGCTCATAAATGCCGACGCGATCAGAATGTAGGTGATATAGGTCTTGGCGTACGGCGCGATCGTCTCCGTGCTTCCGAGTAGCATGACAATATCGTCCAGCCAGAGAAAACCGATCACGGTAATCAACAAGCCACCCAGCATCGCCCCGAAGAACCCTGCGGACGCATGCAGCGACGCCGATTCTCTGTTCTGATGGCCGAGCGCGCGCGACAGAATACTGCCTGAGCCTTGCCCGAACATAAAACCGAATGCCTGAATGATCGCCATAAAGCCAAACACCACGCCCACGGCACCGCTCGCGCTCGTACCGAGCCTGCCGACAAACGCCGTGTCCACCAGATTATAAATGTTGTTGATCAGCATGGAAATGATGCTCGGAACCGACAGCGTCAGGATCAGCCGCGGAATCGGCGTATCTGTCATCTTTTCATATTGTGTCATTTCCCGTTCTGCACGCATATATCATTAACCTCTGATTTCCTCATCGTATTTTTAATATATTCTATGACGCCTGCCGCACTTCTGCTCTGCAATTCCCTTTATCGTCTCTATAGTCTCTGCACTACTCCTGCAACAGTTCCAGTATATAATTCCTGCACTGCACAAAGTCACCATGCGGATAAGAAGAGATATCCTTCCCTGACTTGTTAATCATACAGTCCGTCAGCAAAAACACCTTCATACCCAGGTTCTCCGCCACCATGTCCTCATCCACGTCATTTCCCACCATCAGACATTCCCGCGGCTCAAGGTCAAACCTGCGCATGATCTCCTGGTAATAAGCTGGATTAGGCTTGGAACAACCAATATTTTCGTAGGACGTGTACCAGTCAAAATCTTCCGGCTCAAGTCCCGCCCAGCGGACGCGGCTCTCAGTCGCAACCGACGGGAAAATCGGATTTGTCGCCAATACAACACGGAGACCGACATCCTTCAGCCAATGAACGAGCTCTGCCGCCTGTGGGTTGAATCCACAGGTGTCTTTCGCCCCTTGAAACTCTACACGGTAGAATTCCTCAAACAGCGGAATGTCTGTCGTCACATTTTTCCCGTAGATTTGTGCAAACTTTTCCCAGAAAACTGTCTCGTTGGTCCTGCTCCCGTCATTCTCTACCATTGCGCCCACGCCGGCCCAGATCGCACCGAACAGTTTTTTCGGCTCGTACCCGTACGGGGCCATCTTCTTTGCCAGCAGCCCAAAGTAGCCTTCCACAAACACATCCTGATCCATCGGAAGCAGCGTCCCATCCAAATCAAACATCACTGTACCAATCATATGTATTTTTCTCCATACAGCAATTATCTTCTACAGCGCGATTCATCGCCCAGCTTACGTTCTTCTGCGGTCAAATTTCTTCGACAACATCATTCCGATCCCCTGAAGGATCTGTACCAGAATCACAAGGAGAACCACTGTCACAATCATGATATCCGCCTGATAGCGATTGTAACCATAGCGCACCGCAATCGCGCCCAAGCCATCCGCGCCCACGGTACCCGCCATCGCAGAGTAGCCAAGAATCGTCGCCGTCACAATCGTCGCGTTGACGATCAGAGACGTGCGCGCTTCCGTCAAAAGTACTTTGAATACAATCGTCCATGTGCTCGCGCCCATGCTCTGCGCAGCCTCGATCACACCATGATCGACCTCCTTTAAAGAGGACTCTACCATTCTCCCTATGTACGGAGCCGCAGCGATCGTCAATGGCACGATCATCGCATCCGAACCATAGCTCTTCCCGACGATCAGTCTCGTCAGTGGAATCAACATAATCAATAAAATCAGAAACGGTATACTGCGGAAAATATTTGAGACAAAGTCAAGCACCTTATAGACGGCTGCATTCGGCCGAATGCCATCCTTGTCTGTCACCGTCAGCAAAATACCGAGCGGCATACCGATCAGGTAACCGAGGAATGTCGGCAAAAGCGTCATGTACAAAGTCTCTCCAATTCCCTCAACGATCATCTGTACTATTTTTTCATCAAACATAGTCCTTCAACTCCTCCACCGAAAGCTTTGCCCCGACCAGATACGCGATCATCTTGTCTCCCAAAACCTCATCCTCCGGAAGCTGCAAGATCATCTCGCCCTTCGCCACGCCGTCCAGATCCCTCGTGTTCGCGTAGAGAATATTCACCGGGGTCTTGAACGCCAGCACCATATTCCCAATCACCGGTTCGAATGACGAATTTTCGGAGAACACAATGCGCACACAGCGCTTTCCTTTCATCTCCGTGACACGCTCATAGCCTTGATAGATTAGCCTTCTCGCCTCACGTGACTTAGGTGCCTGGAAGATTGCCTCCACGGTCCCGTGCTCCACAAGATTTCCGTGGTCGATGATCGCCACATGGCTGCAAATCTCCTGCACTACCGTCATTTCATGCGTGATGACTACGATCGTGATCCCGTAGTCCCGGTTGATCTGCTTCAAAAGCTGCAGAATCGATTTTGTCGTCTGCGGATCAAGTGCACTCGTCGCCTCGTCACACAGCAAAATCTTCGGATCAGACGCAAGCACCCTCGCGATGGCCACTCTCTGCTTTTGCCCGCCGGAGAGCTGCGCCGGATAAGCCCTCGCCTTCTCCTCCAGGCCGACCACCTTCAGATATTCCATCGCCTTCTGGCGCGCCTCGCGCTTTTTGATCCCTGCGATCTCCATCGGAAAGCAGACATTGTCGATGACATTGCGTTGCATCAGCAGATTGAAATGCTGAAAAATCATACCGATATCCTTGCGGGCCTCTCGCAGCTCTTTCTCCGTGAGCGACGCGAGCTCCCGTCCGTCCACGGTCACATTTCCGGCCGTAGGTCGTTCCAGGAAATTGAGGCAGCGCACCAGCGTACTCTTCCCTGCACCGGACATGCCGATGATCCCAAAAATATCACCTTTGAAAATGTCAAGACTGACATCTTTCAGGGCATGCACTTCCCCCTCTTTTGAACTAAATGTTTTATCCAGATGCTCGATTTTGATGATCGGTTCCATACGCTCCTCCAGCGGCGATTCGCCGCGCCCGGCGACCCCTGTCATGTCCGGGATTTCAAACCGGAGCATTCTCCGGCATATTGTCATTCCACAGTTTTCCACCCTCAAGAGTATAAATCGAGTAGGAGGCGGTGATTAGCCGCCGTCCTCTCACACCACCGTGCGTACCGTTCGGTACACGGCGGTTTCAA
>CANQEB010000136.1 GCA_947594085.1 uncultured Lachnospiraceae bacterium
CTGGCCGGGCAGAAGGCGGACAACTGGTTCCTACGTCAGTGCCCGAAGGTATTGAATCTCCCGTTCTCTGACCACATCACGAGGGCGGAGCGCGACAACGCGATCGACGTCTACATCGGGCCGGAGTACATGGACGTGCTCGCCGACGGCGCGTGGCAGAAGGTTTTCACGGAGAAGCCGGAGGTCTTTACCGAGCAGGAGAAGCGGGCGTGGCTGGATCAGATGAAAGGCGTGACGCTTGGCTCCGACGCGTTCTTCCCGTTTAGCGACAACATCGAGCGTGCGCACAAGTCCGGCGTCGAGTACATCGCGCAGCCGGGCGGTTCGGTGCGCGACGAGGATGTCATCGCGACCTGCGATAAGTACGGCATGGTGATGGTGTTCACGGGGATTCGGCTGTTCCATCATTGACAAGACACACAAATGGTTGACAATGTGCGCACAAATAGGTATAATGTAATTGTCAGGAAGACGAGGAGGCGAGACGGATGGCAAAGACGGCGAATATTAATATTCGGATTGATCCGGAGATAAAGACGGGAGCCGAAAAGGTATTTGCCAGTTTCGGTATGACAATTACAGATGCGATCAATATTTTCCTGCATAAAGCAATTATGGAGGGCGGGCTTCCATTTGAGGTCAGATCGCCGCGTTATAATACGCAGACAGAGGCGGCGATTCAGGAAGCGCGCGAGATAATTGCGGGGCGGATTGATGCTCGTAAGTATTCTTCGGCGCGGGAATTGTTTCATGAGTTAGATACGGAAATGGACGGTGAATGATGCTGGAGCTGGTCACGACCGGTCAATTTCGCAAGGACTACAAGCAAGTAAAGAAACGAGGTTATGATATGTCCTTGTTGGAAACGGTTATTGATATGTTACTGGCAGAGAAAACCCTTGAGGAACGCTACCGTGATCATAAACTAACGGGGAAATACGAAGGATTTAGAGAATGTCATATCCTCCCAGACTGGCTGCTGATTTATGCAGTTGACAGAGAAAAACTGATTTTGACAGCTTCCCGAACAGGAAGCCACTCTGATTTATTAGAATAGTACAAACAAAATGAAAGGGATTCTGCTCATCGGAAAAATGAGAGGAATCCCTTGTTATTTTTGTACAGAATTTTATTTTGTTTTGCTGCCGTGCACCGCCAGCGCTGCCTCCACGAATCCGCGAAACAGCGGATGTGGGCGGTTCGGGCGGGACTTGAGCTCCGGGTGTGCCTGCGTCCCGATAAAGAACGGGTGATCTTTCAACTCGATCATCTCCACAATGCGGCCGTCCGGGGAGATGCCGGAGAGCGTCATGCCGTTCTCGGTAAGAGTCTTGCGGTAGTCGTTGTTGACTTCGTAGCGGTGTCTGTGGCGCTCGTGGATTTCCTTTTCGCCGTACAGCCGATACGCAAGCGTGGTCTCGTCAAGCACACACGGGTAAGAGCCGAGGCGCAGTGTGCCGCCGATGTCCTCAACGCCGTTCTGATCGGGCAAAAGTGCGATTACGGGATGTGGCGTCTGCGGATCCAGCTCGATGCTATGCGCATCCCCGAGTCCTGCGACATTGCGCGCAAACTCGACGATCGCGAGCTGCATGCCCAGGCAAAGCCCGAGGTAGGGGATTTTGTTTAGGCGCGCATAGCGGATCGCCTCGATCTTGCCCTCGATGCCGCGGTCGCCGAAGCCGCCGGGCACCAGAATGCCGTCCATGCCGGAGAGAATTTCTGATGCATTCTCGCGGGTGACATCCTCGGAGTTGATCCAGTGCAGATTGACCACCGCACGGCTCGCGATTCCTCCGTGCTTCAGCGCCTCAACGACACTGATGTATGCATCATGCAGCTGGATGTATTTTCCGACAAGCGCAATGTCTACCTCGGCAGTCGGAGAGCGCAGAGCGTCCACCATTGCCTGCCAATCGGTCAGATCCGGCTCGGGGCAGGGCAGATGCAGACATTCGCAGGCTACCTGCGCGAGATTCTCACGCTCCATGGCGAGCGGAGCTTCATATAAGTATTCCACGTCCAGATTTTGCAGGACGTGAGAGCTCGGGACATTGCAGAACAGGGCAATCTTGTCCTTGATGCCCTGGCCGAGCGGAAATTCGGAACGACACACGATGATGTCGGGCCAGATGCCCATCCCCTGAAGCTGTTTGACGCTGGCCTGGGTCGGCTTGGTCTTCATCTCACCGGACGCTTTCAGATATGGAATCAGTGTCACATGGATGAGAATCGCATTCTCATGTCCGATGTCGTGCTGGAATTGACGGATGGCTTCGAGAAATGGCTGACTCTCGATATCGCCGACTGTGCCTCCGACCTCGATGATCGCGATCTGCGTCCCTTCGGTCGAATAGTCCCGATGGAAGCGACTCTTGATCTCATTCGTGATATGCGGGATCACCTGTACCGTGCCTCCGCCGTAATCGCCGCGGCGCTCTTTGTGTAGTACGGACCAGTAAATTTTGCCCGTCGTCACGTTGGAATTTTTGCTCAGGCTTTCATCGATGAAGCGCTCGTAGTGACCGAGATCCAGATCTGTCTCGGCGCCGTCGTCCGTGACAAACACTTCGCCGTGCTGAATTGGGTTCATCGTCCCCGGGTCAATATTGATATAAGGATCAAATTTCTGCATGGTCACTTTGTAGCCGCGCGCCTTGAGAAGCCGTCCGAGAGATGCTGCCGTGATTCCCTTACCGAGGCCGGATACGACACCGCCGGTTACAAATACGTATTTTACTGACATGGTTTCCTCCTATATCGCGTAGTTTGAATGAAAGCCTGACGGATTGCTTTGCACTACGTGCTCCCGTAATCCTGTCCCGTATTCGCAAAGTCTACGCTCCGCTTCGATCAGTGCCAAACACGTATCACCGGCACGCGGCACTGCATCGTTCGCTCTGCGCACGCTGCTTTTTGGTCATACGGGTTAGCGTCTCTCATGCAAAGCCAGTCCGATAAGTAAACTGGCCGTCTGGCTTTGTATGGAGACCGGGCTTTCATTATAAAAAGAAACAGCCATGCAACAGAGCGCGACGAACCAAATGGATCAGGCCGTCGTTGGCATGACTGAACCATGGTTATTATACAACGATATCCGTGGAAAATCTATGTTTTTTTTCTATAAATTTAGCAAACATTTTAGATTTACACTATTGATTTATAAGTTTTATACATCTATAATGTAACATGTCGGGTGAAATGGGCGCTTGTGCAATTCGCTCGACAGGTGAGCGACAGAGACGACGTGAAGTGTGGTTTCTGGAGCTGAGTCCACATAGTGGATGGCAGATTTCGCGCAAGGAAATCTGCAGCATCGCCAGGAGTCAGGGTAAGATGACGGAATAAGTAGACATTTTTAAGTTTATCCTGGAGCTATGGCAGGGTATAGCAGAAGAGGAGGAATATATGGACAATAACCAACAAAGAAACAATCGCCCGTCAGGAGGCGGTCAGGGGCCCCAGGGGGACCCCAACAAGAACCGTTCTTCATTCACGATCTTTTTGATTGTGACGCTAGTGGCTGTTCTGGCAGTGGCGATGTTGAACAATATGAGAAACAGTACGGCGGCGGTTGAGATCACATACGACGAGTTTCTTGATCGCCTGGATGCGGGCACGGTAGAGCGCGTGACGATCAGTTCTTCGCGGATTGAGATTGAGATGAAGACGATCGAGGCGCTTGCAGATATTCTCGGCACGGGGACGACTACCTATTATACAGGGAATCCAGGGGATCCGAATTTGGTTGAGCGTCTGGTTCGCGCGGATGTCAAGTTTTCCGAGGAAATTCCGGATACTACGTCAATGATGATTGTGGAAATGCTGGTGAGCTTTGTGCTGCCGGTGTTGCTGATCTGGCTTATTTTCGGATTCGTGATGCGCCGGATGGGCGGCGGAAGCGGAGGAATCATGGGCGTTGGCAAGAGCAGGGCCAAGGTCTATGTGCAGAAGGAGACCGGCGTGACTTTCCAGGATGTCGCCGGTCAGGACGAGGCGAAGGAGTCCTTGCAGGAGGTCGTCGATTTCCTGGAAAATCCGGGCAAGTATACGACGATCGGCGCGAAGCTTCCCAAGGGCGCGCTGCTTGTAGGCCCTCCGGGTACTGGTAAGACGCTTCTTGCAAAAGCGGTGGCAGGCGAGGCGAAATGTCCGTTTTTCTCGCTCTCTGGTTCGGATTTTGTGGAAATGTTTGTCGGTGTTGGCGCTTCCCGCGTCAGGGATCTGTTTGAAGAGGCGAAGAAGAACGCGCCGTGCATCATTTTCATCGACGAGATTGATGCGATCGGCAAGAGCCGCGACAGCCGGTACGGTGGTGGCAATGACGAGCGTGAGCAGACATTGAATCAGCTACTCGCGGAGATGGACGGTTTCGACACATCCAAGGGACTGCTGGTGCTGGCGGCGACGAACCGTCCGGAAGTTTTGGATCAGGCATTGCTTCGTCCGGGACGTTTCGATCGGCGTGTCATCGTCGACAAGCCGGATCTCAAGGGTCGTATCGACGTCCTGAAGGTGCATTCCAAGGACGTCAATATGGATGAGACTGTGGATCTGGAGGCGATTGCGCTCGCGACTTCGGGCGCGGTAGGTTCGGATCTCGCGAATATGATTAATGAGGCCGCGATTCTTGCGGTCAAGCAGGGACGCAAGGCAGTTTCCCAGAAAGATCTGTTTGAGTCTGTGGAGATCGTGCTGGTCGGTAAGGAGAAGAAGGACCGCATCCTGAGTAAAGAGGAGCGGAGGATTGTCTCCTACCACGAGGTTGGCCATGCGCTGGTGAGCGCTTTGCAGAAGGATTCTGAGCCGGTGCAGAAGATTACAATTGTGCCGCGCACGATGGGTGCGCTCGGCTACGTGATGAATGTGCCGGAGGAAGAGAAATACCTGAATACGGAGAAAGAGATTCGCGCGATGCTCGTCGAGTGTGTGGCGGGGCGTGCGGCGGAGGAGCTTGTGTTTGACACGGTGACGACCGGGGCTGCGAACGATATTGAGAAGGCGACGCGGATTGCCCGCGCGATGGTGACGCAGTACGGTATGTCGAAGCGTTTCGGCCTGATGGGACTTGAAGTGCAGGCGAATCAGTATCTCGACAACCGCCCGATCATGAACTGCAGCGATGCGACGGCAGCGGATGTTGATCAAGAGGTCATGGCTGTGCTCAAGGACTCCTATGACGAGGCGAAGCGGCTTCTGACCGAGCATCGCAAGGCGCTCGACAAGATCGCAGAGTTCCTGATCGCGAAGGAGACGATCACGGGCAAGGAGTTCATGCAGATTTTCCGTGAGGTTGAGGGGATTTCCGAGTCTGATGAAAAAGAACCGACTGCGCGCATCAGTGAGAAGACGGTCGAGGAAGTTTCTGCTCAGGCCAGTGAGGCTGCTTCGTCAAATGTGATTGAGTCGACAGTTGAGGGCACACAGGCGACGGATGATGCTGAGGTTACTTCAACAGAGGTAGCGAATGACATTAAGGCTGCTTCGGCGGAGGTAGCGAGTGGCATTGAGGCTGCTTCAGCAGAGGTGGCGAGTGGCATTGAGGCTGCTCCAGCGGAGGCGGCGGGTGGCACTGAGACGATTGCCCAGCCGAGGCAAACCGAAGAAAATGTGTCGGAAGAGTAGCTAATTATAAAGTATCCCATGTAAAATATCCCGTATGATCTATGGAATGAAAACCTGGATCGTACGGGATTTTTTAATGCTTTTTTGATTGTTTATGAAACTTCTGCCAAGAAAATCTTCATCGTTCCCAGCGCCCGGAGGCTCCGCAGGGCAGGACTAAGCCGGTCTGCGTGACAGGCAGGCCGATCTCCTGGGAGTCGACGCGGCCACCGAAGCGCCTGAGCTCGGTTGAGATCATGTAGCTCAACACAGCCGGAGCCAGCCCGGTCGTGTAAGAATTCACAAGAAAGAAGAGCGGATCATCGCTCAAAAGCTTCGCACAAAGCTGAATGAATGGGTGAATCGAGTCCTCGATCTTCCAAATCTCACCTTTTGGTCCTCGACCGTAAGAGGGCGGATCCATAATGATTCCGTCGTAATGATTGCCGCGGCGAATCTCACGTTCCACGAATTTCACACAGTCGTCGACGAGCCAGCGGATCGGTGCATCCGAAAGGCCGGAGGCGGCTGCGTTTTCTCTCGCCCAGCCGACCATTCCCTTCGAGGCGTCCACATGTGTCACGGATGCTCCTGCCGCTGCAGCTGCGAGTGTTGCACCGCCGGTATAAGCGAAGAGATTCAGCACTTTAACGGTGCGCCCAGCAGAGATTGTGGCACGGATTTTTTCAGAAAACCAGTCCCAGTTTGTCGCCTGCTCGGGAAAGAGACCGGTATGTTTGAAGCTGAATGGTTTCAAGTGAAAAATCAGATCTCGATGAAGAGCCGAGCTTTGGTAGGAGATGCTCCACTGCTTGGGCAGATCAAAAAACTCCCACTCGCCGCCGCCCTTCTTGCTGCGATGGTAGTGGGCATTGCAGTTCTTCCAGCCGCGATGGGTTTTCGGTGTATTCCAGATCACCTGCGGATCTGGACGCACAAGAAGATAATTACCCCAGCGCTCCAGCTTTTCTCCTGCCGATGTATCGATCACTTCGTAGTCTTTCCATTTATCTGCAATCCACATATGGTTAGGTCTCCTTTGTTCGTGTTTAGTTCACACCAAAATAACTCCCGAACGCCCGGCAAGGGTTTGCAATGTCAGGGCAGACCCGCTCGCGC
>CANQEB010000137.1 GCA_947594085.1 uncultured Lachnospiraceae bacterium
CTGTCGACGCCCAATATTCCAAGCCGCCGGATCCGCCTGCGCGGGCTTGCTCCGGACGCACTGTACGAGGTGAGCGGCGCTGGAATCATAGGGAATACAGAGGCTGATTCGTGTTCCGCCGCCGATGGAGCAGTCACATCGAAAAAAGAGGCAGGAGCCGGCTGTCCGGGAGAAACGGTCCGTTTGCATGGAGATACGCTCATGCACGCCGGGTACATTGCGCAGCGTCCGAGAGGGGACTTTCAGGCCGTGATGCATCGCATACGGAAAGTAAAATAGCGCGGCGCCGGGAGGGTAAGGCACGCCAATCATATGAAACAGATATACAAAAGCCATATTGCCAGATATTGATTGTACAAGGCAGTATGGCTTTTCTCTTTATGAAATTTTAATAAATTCTCAGCAGAATTTACAGAAACGCTCCAGACGGATCTGATACAATAAATTTATTAGCGCAGAAGGGGAGGGGAACGATATGGCGGATAAAATCCTGATCGTGGATGACGAAAAGGAGATTGCAGATCTGGTCGCGCTTTATCTGGAAAATGATAATTTTACCGTCTTCAGATTTTATACGGCGGAGGATGCGCTTGCCTGCATTCAGAAGGAAGAGTTAGATCTGGCAATTCTGGATCTCATGCTTCCGGGTATAAGCGGACTGCAGATCTGCAAAAGGATTCGGGAGAATCACAATTATCCGATCATCATGCTCACGGCGAAAGGGGAGGAGACGGACAAGATTACCGGATTGACTCTGGGAGCGGACGATTATATTACAAAGCCGTTCCTGCCTCTGGAGCTTGTAGCCAGAGTGAAGGCGCAGCTGCGCAGATATAAAAGGTACAATATAGCGGAAGCGGGACGGCAGGAAGAGATCCTTGAGCATGCGGGACTTGTCATGAATATCAGCACGCATGAATGCACGCTGAATGAAAAGCCCCTGTCCCTCACTCCCACGGAGTTTTCCATTCTCCAGATTCTGTGCGAGAAAAAGGGAAATGTCATCAGCGCGGAGGAATTGTTCCACCGGATCTGGAAGGATGAATATTTCAGCAAAAGCAGCAACACGATCACGGTTCATATCCGGCATCTGAGAGAGAAGATGGGCGATTCCTTTGAAAATCCGAAATATATCAAGACTGTCTGGGGGTGTGGGTACAAAATTGAAAGCTAAAGGACGGGAAATCATAAAGCTGCTCCTGCTGTGCGGGTGCGGCCTTCTGATATTTTACGGCATTTTTCATTATTTCGACGTCGCCTGGAACGGCTTCGCGGGGGACTGGTTCCGGGATCATTTCTTTGGCGAGGAGATTGGCTATACAGGGATCGGCGGGCAGGCCGTAGGGATGGATCAAATCTATTGGCTGCCGCTGAAGAGGCTGGTCTTTAAGGCGCTCTGCGCAATCGTGATCTTCTGGCTTATTGTGGTCTTTTTCGTATCCCGTTTTTATGCGAGGGCAAAAGTGAAGAAAAACGTCACGAGGATCAGCAGGGAAATCCAGGACTACATGCAGTCGGACAGACAGGCACAGGATATTTTTGAAAAGGAGCACGCGGAGATCGCGGCGCAGATCTCGGAGATCAAATCGACAATGCAGCAGCACGAGCAGATGCTGAAAGAGGAGGCGGCGAGAAAGAACGATCTGATCACCTATCTGGCGCATGATCTGAAGACGCCGCTGACTTCCGTGATCGGATATCTGAGTCTGCTGGACGAGGCGCCGGATATGCCGCAGAAGCAGAAGGCCAGGTATACGGGAATCGCGCTGGACAAGGCGCGACGGCTGGAAACGCTGATCAACGAGTTTTTTGATATTACGCGGTATAATCTGCAGCAGGTGGAGCTCGAGGAGGAGACCATCGACCTTTCCTATATGCTGGTGCAGATGGCGGATGAATTCTATCCGCTTCTGAGCGCGCATGGGAATCGGATAAACCTGCGAACAGAAGAGGGGATTACCATCCATGGCGATTCGGTCAGGCTCGCCCGGGTGTTCAACAATATCCTGAAGAATGCAATCGCATACAGCTACCGCGATACCGTGATCGACGTCTGGACGGAATGCACAGGAAGGACGGAAAGTATAGAAGATACAGGAAATGCGGAAGGTCAGAAAGAGATTAATAATGCGGAAAGCGCAGAGCGGGAAGTCAAAATTTTCTTTCGAAACAGTGGAAAGACGATTCCTGTCAGAAAGCTGGATTCCATTTTTGACAAATTCTTCCGTCTGGATGAGGCGAGAACGAGCAATACCGGAGGCGCGGGGCTGGGACTTGCGATCGCGAAGGAGATCGTCACTCTGCACGGAGGGAGCATAACGGCGGCGAGCGGGAATGAGCTGACGACCTTCTGCGTGTCATTGCCGGCCGAGTGATATAGAAAAATATGCCGGAATAGCACAGACTGTATGAGCCCGCGGTGGTCATACAGCGGCGTCTTTGCAGAATCTCTGCATTTTCTTAACGTTTTCTCAGGATTTTAAAAACAGAATCTTAAAGTACAGGGGGCTCCTGTTCGGTAGAATGAATGCTGAACAGGGGCTTTTTACGAATGAATCATCGCGTTGGGGAGAGGAGGCGCTTTATGGGAGAGAATAGGGAATATGGAAAAGCGAGAAGATCTGAAAGAAGCCGAAAAACTGTAGGAAATGAGCGATACAAAGGAGCACAGAAATACAGAACGAAAAGACGAGGAGACAGGGGAAGCATATTCCCTCCGCTTATTCTGATCGCGCTTCTGATTTTGGGCTGTGGGGAAGTCTTTCATTCTTTGTCGGAGCAGCGGACTTTGACTGATGGGACATTTTCCTTGATGCCCGAAGCGGAATACAGCAGGGAACATTCGGATGGAGACGTGCCAGAGGACCCGGAATATCCACAAGCTCGAGGGGAAGCTTGGAAGCAGGTGAATTCGGATGATCCGGACGGGAGCGTTCCGCAAATCAGCGTAGATCTGACGCAGCTTTACAGCCCGTATGCGATTCTGATCGACTTCGAGTCAGGGAAAATTCTGGCGGAGCAAGATGCACAGGCGAAAATTTATCCGGCTTCGCTGACGAAGATCATGACGGCTGTTCTGGCGGTTGAGAACACAGAGGATATGGAGGAAACGGTCACAGTCCCGGAAAATATTTTTCCGCAGCTGTATGCAGAGGATGCCTCTACGGCAGGCTTTCTGCCGGGAGAGAGCGCCCGCCTGTGGGATCTGCTGTATGGAATCCTTCTTCCGTCCGGCGCAGAGTGCTGCCTGACATTCGCTGAGAGGATTGCCGGATCGGAGGAGGATTTTGTGGAGATGATGAACCAAAAAGCTGAGGAACTGGGACTCGCAGGCACGCATTTCTGCAACGCGACTGGGCTGCATGATCCGGAGCATTATTCTACTGTGAAGGATATCGCGGCTCTTCTTCGGTACGCTTTGCAGAGCGCGACCTTTTGGACGGCATTTACGGGCAGCCGGTACAGCGTCGCCCCGTCACAGCAGCATCCGGACGGATTTACCTTTGTCAGTACGATGTTTTCATGTATGGAGAGCGCGGAGGTCGCCGGAGGAAGGATCCTGGGCGGAAAGACCGGATACACGGAGGAGGCAGGCCAGTGTCTGGCGAGCCTTGCGGAAATTGGCGGGAGAGAATATATCCTGGTGACGGCCAAAGCTCCGGGAACTCACGAGACAGAGCAATTTCATGTTCTTGACGCGCAGAATGTGTACAATCAGATTGGGACGGACAACGGGACAGGAGAGTTCGGCGGAGGAGAAGGATACTGGTGGGAGAGATGATACCTGTTAGTAAATCTTACATCGGAGGGAAATTTAAGAATTTTTAAGATATGGCTTCCGAAATCTATGCTATATTGAAAATGGAAAGAATCAGTACGATTGGAAAGGGGAGAGGAAGTATGCGGAAAAAGATTTTGTTTGCGGGCATTTGGCTGATGTTTCTATGTATAATGTCAATGCCGGAAATCCGGGTATCTGCGGCGGAAGGACAGGAAATGTTGAGCCTGTCGGAAATCTCGGAAAAGTCCAAAACGCCGAAAGTAGAAGTATTGAGGGAGATAACCCTGAATTTGGAATCGGCAGACCGGACTGGCAAGTCGGGCATAAGTTCGGCAGGAGAGACATCGGTACAAAGCGAACCTCTGGGACTTTTTTCCACAAAATATATCGTCACTGCAAAGAAGGCGTGCATGAGATCCGGGCCGGGCTGCCAGTATCCGGTTTCGGGAATCCTGTACAAGAATGACATTCTGTGGGTGCGTTCTGTCCGCAATGGCTGGGCCAGGTTCAAGGTGAACGGCAGATGGCGTTATATTTCAGAGCGCAGCATAAAAAGGGAGGCCGAGCGGACATTCTGGTTTCATCTGTAGCAGATATTTCGCAGACCTTATAAAGCAGCGAAGCTACACGAAAATCATTGACAGACCGGGAAGCTTAGCGTGATAGAATAATGCTCCGGTGTGATATTGACACTGCAAAGTCCTTTCATTTGAGCCATCATGGAGCGAATGTTTTTTACACCGATACCGGTTCCGTGAACATACTGGTTGGGCTGTGCGGGTTTGTTCCGAATCGTAATGTCGATATAGGACGGATGATACGCGGCGGACAGCTCTACAGGGGCCGTCCGGTCGGCGTATCTTTTTATGTTGGAGGCAAGGTTGTCGATGATCCGTCCCATATAGTCGGTGCAGATCTGTATCCGGACCGGTTCCCAGCGAAGCTGCTCTATGGATACCGGATAGCCGTCCGCCTCAAGCCGTCCGCAGAATTCGGAGAAATATTCTCCGAGCGCATATTCGGCGTCCGCCGGTTCTTCCATCCGGAACGGTTGCTGGGTGTCGATCAGAAAAAATTCAAACAGCCGGTTTGACAGGTCGCGGATCTGTGTGGATTTTGCATAGGCCTTTTCGATATAATTGACACAGTCATCGTGGGACGGCTGCATTTTTGCGATTTCCAGAAAGGACATCAGTCCGGTCAGGGGAGTCCGCAGGTCGTGGGCCATGCCGAGCACAAGATCGTCCTGGGCGGCTTTCATCTGTTTTTCATTCCGTTCCTTTTCAATCAGCGCGAGGCGCATTTGGTTTAGACCTTCGGCAAGAGAGGCGAGCTCGTCCCTGCCCTTGACCGGGATATCGGAATCCAGAGTCCCAAGCTCGATCTTCGCGACACAGCGGCTGAGCCGCTGAATATATTTCACTTCTTTGCGGATGCCGAGCACAAAAAGCAGGAGCCAGACGGACATACTGACGACTGCGTCAAGGACATAGAGCAGCAGTCGGTACCTGGCTCTATAATCCGCGTCAATGTAAACGTCGGCGTCCCCATCAGCGAAGGAAACTGTGTAGAAATACGGCCAGAAACGATGGAGCGCGACGGTTTCCGCCTCCCCGAAGATCACGGTATCGGGGTAGGCGCTGTCGTAGAGCAGAACCCTTTTGCGGGAAACCATAAGGCGGGTGACCCCTTTCTTCCTGCTCCATACACTGAGACTGTCGGTATCCGTCGCCGGGATGCTTTTTTTCTTCACATAATTGCTAAGGTCATCTATGTATTTTCCCTCAGATTTATAAATGAGATCTGATCCGATGAAATAATAGTCAAGGGCTTCCCCGCCAATCCAGAGGATCCCTGCAAATACAAGGATTGCCGCGAAAAAACCGAGCAGAAGAAGCCGCACCATTTTCCCTGTGAGAGTCTTATTGTTTTTCCGGTCCAAGACGGTACCCCTTTCCCCATGCAGTCTGGATGATTTTCGGCTTTTGCGGATTCTCCTCGATCTTGGTGCGCAGATTTCGGATATGTACCATGATCGTGTTGGAGGAGGCGTTCAGGAATGGTTCCTCCCAGATGCTCTCATAGAGGTTCTGGTAAGTGAAGATCTTGCTCGGATAGCGCATCAGAAGCAGCAGGATCCGATACTCGATCTCGGTTAGCGACAGCTCCGCGCCCTGTCGGAACACGGTATTTTGAACGGTGCTGATACGAATGGAGTGGCGCTCGATCCATTCGTCTGTCGCGGAAACCCGGAATGCTTCCTTGTCATAAATCTGATGACGGCGCAGGAGCGCCTTTACCCGGACGAGCAGTTCCGCGTAGGAAAAGGGCTTGACCAGATAGTCGTCCGCGCCCGCCATAAAACCGACCAGCTTATCCGATTCCTTTGACCTGGCAGTAAGAAACAGGACGGGAACATAGGACCGCTTCCGTATCTCCTCGCAGGTCTTCAGTCCGGAGATGCCGGGCATCATAATATCCAGGATCACGAGCTCTGTGTCCTGCGAGAGCTTTTCCAGACCCTCCGATCCGTTTGATGCTTCTTCTACATGGAAGCCTTCTCCCTCCAGCAGAATCCGCACGCCTTCCCGGATATCTTTATCATCTTCAATAATTAATATACTGTTATTCATTTTGAAACCTGCCTTTTGTGTTCGCCGACAGTTCGAGCCTTACTTTGACGCATGTCGGTCAATTGTGATGAAATCATCATAACACAAGAACGCGGTGAGGGGAACAGCCTTAAGAAATCTTCAGATTTCTTCATATGGAATTTAAGAAACAGGTGCGGGTTTTTGACACCCCTATCTCTGGAAAGCCTTGTCAGGCTTATTTTTTTATGTCAAATTTATTTTTCTGTATTGC
>CANQEB010000138.1 GCA_947594085.1 uncultured Lachnospiraceae bacterium
CATGGAGCAGGACAAGATCAATGCCTATATGACGCTGTATACGGCGCTTGTGAACACCTGCAAGGCGGCGGCGCCGATGATCCCGTTCATGGCGGAGGATATCTACCGCAACATCGTCTGTAAGGTGGACGCGTCCGCGCCGGAGAGCATTCATCTGTGCGATTTCCCGACCGTGGATGAGACGCAGATCGACGAGGAGCTTGAGCGTGCGATGGATCAGGTGTTGAAGGTGGTCGTGATGGGGCGCGCGTGCAGAAATGCGGCGAACATCAAGAACCGCCAGCCGATTGCGCTGATGTACATCAAAGCGCCGGAGGAGCTGCCGGAATACTTCACGGATATTGTGAAGGACGAGCTGAACGTCAAGAAGGTCGAGTACACGCAGGACGTCGGAGGCTTTATCTCCTATACGTTCAAGCCGCAGCTCAAAACGGTCGGACCGAAGTACGGCAAGCTGCTCGGGAAGATCCGTCAGGCACTTACGGAGCTTGACGGCAACAAGGCGATGGCGGAGCTCAAGGCAAACGGCGCGCTGAAGTTTGATTTCGACGGCGAGGAGGTTGCGCTTGCTGAGGAAGACCTGCTGATCGAGACGGCGCAGACCGAGGGCTTCATCGCGGAGACGAACGGCGATATCTCTGTCGTGCTGGACACGAAGCTGACGCCGGAGCTGATCGAGGAAGGCTTTGTGCGCGAGCTGATCAGCAAGATCCAGACGATGCGCAAGGAGGCCGGCTTCGAGGTGATGGACAAAATCCGCGTGTCCGTGAAGGACAACGAAAAGATTGACGCGATCCTGCGCAAGTTCGAGAAGGACATCCTCACCGACGTCATGGCGGATGAGATCGTGTACGACGCGGCGAGCGGGTACGTGAAGGACTGGAACATCAACGGCGAGAACGTGACGCTGGGTGTGGAAAAACTGTAAATAATATATCCATATAGGAAAGGATGAGACGATGAGTAAACTGATTGACAAGGAAGTGTTCAAGGAGCGCGTAAAGGAAAATGTCAAGACGCTCTACCGCAAGACAATCAAGGAGGCGGACCAGCAGCAGCTGTTCCAGGCGGTGGCATACGCCGTGAAGGATGAGATCATCAACAACTGGCTGGCGACGCAGAAGCAGTACGAGATCGACGATCCGAAGATGGTCTACTATATGTCGATGGAGTTTTTGATGGGGCGTGCGCTCGGCAACAACCTGATCAACCTGACCGCATACAAGGAAGTGAAAGAGGCGCTCGAGGAGATGGGCTTTGACCTCAACGTGATCGAGGATCAGGAGCCGGACCCGGCGCTGGGCAACGGCGGCCTCGGCCGTCTGGCGGCGTGCTTCCTGGATTCGTTGGCGACGCTGGGTTACTGCGCGTACGGCTGCGGTATCCGTTACCGCTACGGCATGTTCAAGCAGAAGATCGAGAACGGTTACCAGATTGAGGTGCCGGACAACTGGCTGAAGGACGGCAATCCGTTCGAGCTGCGCCGCCCGGAGTACGCGAAGATCGTCAAGTTCGGCGGCTATGTGCGCGTCGAGTACGATGAGAAGACGCAGAGGAATCATTTTATCCACGAGGGTTATCAGGCGGTGCGCGCGGTGCCGTTCGACATGCCGATCCTCGGCTACAACAACAACATTGTCAACACGCTGCGCATCTGGGACGCGGAGCCGCTCACGGACTTTCATCTGGATTCGTTCGACAAGGGCGATTACCAGAAAGCGGTCGAGCAGGAGAACCTGGCGAAAAACCTCGTCGACGTCCTCTATCCGAACGACAACCACTACGCAGGCAAGGAACTGCGCCTGAAACAGCAGTATTTCTTCATCTCTGCAAGCGTGCAGCAGGCGGTAGAGAAATACAAGAAGGTACACAAGGACATCCGCAAATTCCATGAGAAAGTGACGTTCCAGCTCAACGATACGCACCCGACGGTAGCGACGGCAGAGCTGATGCGCATTCTGCTCGACGAGGAAGGCCTTGAGTGGATGGACGCGTGGGACGTCGTGTCGAAGACCTGCGCGTACACGAATCACACGATCATGTCCGAGGCGCTTGAGAAATGGCCGATCGAGCTGTTCTCGAGACTGCTTCCGCGTATCTATCAGATCATCGAGGAGATCAACCGCCGCTTCGTCGCGGACATCCAGAAGCTCTATCCGGGCGATCAGGAGAAGCTGCGCAAGATGGCGATCATCTACGACGGACAGGTGCGCATGGCAAATCTCGCGATCGCTGTGGGTTATTCCGTCAACGGTGTGGCGAAGCTGCACACAGAGATCCTGAAGAATCAGGAGCTCAAGGACTTCTACGAGATGATGCCGCAGAAGTTCAACAACAAGACGAACGGTATCACGCAGAGGAGATTCCTGCTCCACGCGAACCCGCTGCTGGCGGACTGGGTGACGGCGCACATCGGCGACGAATGGATTACGGACCTTCCGCAGATCGCGAAGATGAAGCTCTACGCGGACGACAAGAAGGCGCAGCAGGAGTTCATGAACATCAAGTATCAGAACAAGATTCGCCTTGCGAAATACATCAAGGAACACAACGGCATCGACGTAGATCCGCGCTCGATTTTCGACGTGCAGGTCAAGAGGCTGCACGAGTACAAGCGCCAGCTGCTCAACATCCTGCATGTGATGTACCTCTACAACAAGATCAAGGATCACCCGGAGATGGAGTTCTATCCGAGAACATTTATCTTCGGCGCGAAGGCGGCCGCGGGTTATCGCCGCGCGAAGCTGACGATCAAGCTGATCAACACGGTGGCCGATGTCATCAACAACGACCAGTCGATCAACGGCAAGCTGAAGGTCGTGTTCATCGAGGACTACCGCGTGTCCAACGCGGAGCTGATCTTCGCTGCGGCGGACGTCTCCGAGCAGATCTCTACCGCGAGTAAGGAGGCTTCCGGCACGGGCAACATGAAGTTTATGCTGAACGGCGCTCCGACGCTCGGCACGATGGACGGCGCGAACGTTGAGATCGTCGAGGAAGTGGGCGAGGAGAACGCGTTCATCTTTGGCCTCTCCGCGGACGAGGTTATCCGCTACGAGAACGAGGGCGGCTATCATCCGACCGACTACTTCAACAACGACCAGGATATCCGCCGCGTGCTGATGCAGCTGATCAACGGCGAGTATTCGAGCGACACGGAAATGTTCCGCGACATCTACGATTCGCTTCTGAACACGAACAGCAGCGACCGTCCGGACACTTACTTCATCCTCGCGGACTTCAAGTCCTACGCGGCTGCGCAGGAGCGCGTTGAGGAGGCGTACCGCGATGAGGCGCGCTGGGCGAAGATGGCGATTCTGAACATGGCGAGCAGCGGAAAGTTCACATCCGACCGTACGATCCAGCAGTATGTCGACGAAATCTGGCATCTGGATAAGGTGGAAGTGAAGGTAGATCCGGAATCGTTTGAGGTGTAAGGCGTAAACGTTGAAAAAGTGATAAAAGGGAATAAGAGATAAGAAAGCAAGAAGAAAGAGGCGGCTGTCGGTCGTCTCTTTTTTATCTGCGACTGGACATTCCGTGACATCTTGACAAAAAACGTGAAATTTCTTTGATATCTTGAAAAAGAATAGAACAAATGATAAGATATATAATATTATTTTGCATTTAAATACTAAAATTTTGCAAACATTACAATATTTCAAATGGAAAAGCTTCGCCATAGAGACGGGAAGAAAGACGAAAGTCAGCTGTGTGTCTGCCTGATTAGAGTCGATATTCAGATATTTTTTCAAAGAAAGCAATCACAATTAGATCGCTGAGGCGTTTTAATAAATAAAAGAGAAAAGAGGGAATGTTATGGAAAAGAAAAAAATGAGTAAATTGCTGTTGATATCGTTTATCATAGGCGTGGCATACTTGGTTTACAGCGCGGTCTACTGGAGCGGCACGGCCGGAAGCGGAGCGACAAGCGCGGAGCAGATCGGTTCCGGACTTGCTGCGGCTATGGTTACGCCGCATCTTGTGTGCACGGCGCTGGCGGTTCTGTTCAATGCATTGGGATTATTTATGAAAAAGAGAGGGTTCGTGCTGACCGGAGCGATTCTCTACACAGTGGCGCTTGTGCTGTTCCCGGTGTATTTCATGTTTGTTGTGATTGAGATGGTTTTGTCGTACATAGGGTATGCGAAGATGAAGAAGGATTAGCATATTTGGGAGAGAAAAACAATGAATAAAGGGAAATGGATTTTTCTGGTTGCAGCTTTGTTGACTATAATAGGAGCGACAAAAATATCGTGTCTAGCGGCAGAGTATTCATTGTATCTGGATATTAACTTTGTTGGAAATCTGATTTTCAGTACGTATGATGTGGATGTCTATCTTGATGATGAAAAAATAGCCACGCTTCCACATGGAGAGGATTACACGCAGTTGATTGAAAGCATAGAGGAAGGGTATCATACCATAAAATTCTGCAATGTAGATGCTCCGAACGTGTCCGGTGAAGATATCTTTGAGGTGAAAAATGATACTACACTTCAGTGTACGATCTTTGCATACAGTAACAAAGTTGAAATAAATGACATGGAGACAACGGATGGAGTAGAGGGGGCTTTTACCTCTGCAACGGAGAGTGCAGATGAAGTATCTTTGCTGCCTGTATCAGAGGAAACGGAAATGGCCGAAACGATGCCGAGCGACGAAGGAGAACCGGTGGAAACATTGCCTAATGTGGATTATTCGGCAAAAGATATCGTAACACTTGTGCAGGAAGCTTTAAATACGGCAGGATACGACTGCGGTTCAGCGGACGGCGTTGTGGGAGACCGTACAAAAAAGGCAGTTTCCCAATACCGGGTCGAAAAGGGTTTGACGGAGGGAGAGCAGATTGATTTTGAGCTTGTAAACAGCTTGGGACTGGTTCCTCAGATACAGGAAGTGCTTGCACAGCAAAATGGTACGATAACAGAGGAAGATGCCAGAAAAGTAATTATTGTTGCAATGACAAACGCACAGGCGACAGATGTGTTTAACGATGATGGTAATACCTATGATCCTTCCAAGTTTCACAGTTATACAGACAGATCCGGTGATTATATGACATTGTATCAGGATGGCACTTGGACACAGAATCCGGATCAGAGTTGGCATGTGGACGGCATCATTCTGGAAATTGTAGGCTGGGATACATATTTGAAGGCAACGGCCGATATCACTTTTAACGGCACAGATTATGTTGTTTCCAATGTTCACAGGGTAATAGCGAATCTGGATTATATTAATTCAGATGATCCATATAAAACTGATCCAGAAGATATGCAACCATCCGAAAATAACCCATTTTTGACAGTCCCACCGGCACTGATTCAGGAGAATGGAAACGACACGGATGGGAATGTTGATAATACGCTAATAGATAATGAGACAGACGGCTCAGATTTAATCATACTGTCTGAGGATTGGCAGAACTGGTATAATGATCAGTTCAGTTGGTGGGACGGTGCGCCGACTGCTTTGGAGGATCTTGTAAAAGACGCGTTAAACGATGAAAAATCATACAAATTTGTTGATATTGAGACAAGCTATTTTGTTTCTCAGGAACAATGCGATCAGGCTAATCCTGTATTAGAAGAAATGGGGACATCTGTACGTCTGGAGCCGGGAGATATATTGTACATAATGACATTCTCAGCTAAAAATGCTTTTAATGCGACGATAAAAAACACGGCATACGGAATTGCTAAGTACAGTACAGACACAACATATTTAATAGGAATTGAATGAAATGATTGATTTCATATTGCAAAACAAAACATCTTATGTTAGTATTAACATGCAACTAAATATATAAAAAAGGAGGAGTCGATGTCAGGAAAATTAAAACAGTATTTCCCGATCATTCGGGAAAAGGCGGAGATCCTTGAGGAAATCCACAGCAGCCCGTTTCTGGAGGAGCAATTTGAGGAATGGACGCAGGAGCAGCAGAAAGAGTTCCTTGATATTTGCACAGGTGTGAAGGGGGCGAAAATTCTATACGACACATTTTTCAAGGAGATCATGGACCCGGAGTACCGACCGGAGCGTCTGAACAGGCTGCTTTCACTGTTGCTTGGGAAGTCGGTTGAGGTCGAAGTGATGCTGCAGAATGATTCTCCCCGCATTGCGGGTGAAAAAACGCTTTTGAGTATGGATCTCGTCGTGCGGTTTGAGGACGGCAGTATCGCGAATATTGAAGTGCAGCGGATTGCTTACCGTTTTCCTGGAGAGCGTGGCGCGACATATTCAGCAGATCTGCTTCTGCGGCAATACCGACATGTACGAAAGGAGTTCAGCAAGACAAATAAAGGGAAACGGTTTGACTACAGGCGGTTAAAGAGCGTATACACGATCGTGTTATTCGAGAACAGTCCCGAGGAGTTTCGGGCGTACCCGGATACATATCTGCACTGGTTTGAACAGAAGTCGGATACGGGGCTGAAAATGAATCTGTTGCAGAAATATCTGTTTATACCGCTTGACATCTTCGGGGAAAAGATTCACAATGAAGGTGTCTCAGATGAAACCGAGGCATGGCTGGCATTT
>CANQEB010000139.1 GCA_947594085.1 uncultured Lachnospiraceae bacterium
GTCGCTTCTGCTGGTGGCCCGGATCCTGGATATGATTACGGGAGAAAAGCCGGTCGACATCGACCGGCTGCTTGTGGTGACCTTTACAAATGCTGCTGCGGCCGAGATGCGCGAGAGGATTCGCGACGCGCTGGATCAGCGTGCCGCGGAGGAACCAGAGAACGAACATCTCCAGAGACAGCTTGTGTTGGTGCACAATGCAAGGATCACAACGATCCACAGCTTTTGCCTGCATGTGCTGCGCAGTCATTTCCAGACAATCGGGATTGATCCGGCGTTTCGGATTGCCGATGAGGGAGAAGTGCTGCTTCTCGAACAGGACACGGTGAAGGAGACGGTGGATGCGGCCTACGAGAACGCTGCGAATGACGCAGACGAGGAGTTTCACGGTTTTCTGGAATCATTTACAACCGGAAAGAATGACCGCGCTGTCGAGGAGACAATCCTGCAGATCTATCATTTCGCGCTCGGACAGCCCTGGCCGCAGGAATGGCTGCAGGAGTGTCGAGCGCAGTATGAGGGAGTGCATTTTGCAAAGCATATAAATGAAGAACGGGAATCCGAAGGAAGCGCTTCGCAGGAAAAAACAGAAACACCGGTTTGGATCACATATATTTTGGACGATACAGCTCGCCTTCTGGCTGATATGCGTGCGCAAACCGAGGAAGCGAAGCGAATTGCGCAGGAGCCGGATGGACCTTATCCATATCTTGCCGCGCTGGAGGACGATCTGGAATTACTGAGGACGCTTGAGAGTGGCGGAGCAGGCGGCTATGAGGGTTATGCTTGCGCGTTTGCGCAGATGGGGCCGTTTTCCAGACTCAGTGCAAAGAGAGATGATTCGATCAATCCTCTGAAGAAATTGCAGGTACAGGTCATGCGCAATGACGTCAAGGATGCGCTGGCCGCTCTTCGAAAACGATATTACTACGGAAAATCGGAGGAGCTGCAAGAGGAGTACAAAAAAAGTGGGCTCACGGTACGTGTTCTAACGCATCTTGTGGAAGATTTTATGGAGCGGCTCGCACAGAAAAAGTCTGCACAGAATATTGTGGATTTTGGGGACCTGGAGCATCTTGCACTTCAGGTGCTTGTAGAGAAAAAAGACGGCCAAATTGTTCCGACCGCGGCCGCGCGGGAGTACGCAGAGACGTTCGCGGAGATCATGATTGACGAGTATCAGGACAGTAACCTGGTGCAGGAGATGATCCTGAACAGTGTCTCCGGCATGGGATGTAATGCACATAATATGTTTATGGTGGGCGATGTCAAACAGAGTATCTATCGATTTCGCCTGGCGAGACCGGAGCTGTTCATGGAGAAATACCGGACTTATCAGAATGCGGGGGAAGGGGCCTGCCGCATTGACCTGCACAGGAATTTCCGCAGTCGAGCGCAGGTGCTCGGCGGTGTGAATTACATTTTCCATCAGATTATGACGGAGCATCCTGGGGAGATCGTCTATGACGAGGACGCTGCGCTGTACCCGGGGGCAGAGTTTGCCCAAGGCGCGGATGAATCGTTCCTCGCTTCAGAGCTTTTGCTGTTGGAGTCGGGGAGTGGCGAGCGTCAGCGCGAGGAGGCGAAGCTTGTGGGGCGACGCATTCAGCAGATGGTGGGAAGCGCGGTCGTCTGGGACAAAGAGAACGAGCAGTATCGCCCGGTGAGATACGGGGATATTGTGATTCTTTTGCGCACGGTCAGCGGTTGGGCTGAAACGTTCGGAGAGGTGTTGGGAGACATGGGGATTCCATGTGTGACCGGCTCTCAAAAGGGATATTTTTCTGCTGTAGAGATTCGGACAGTGCTGGCGTATCTGCAGATACTGGATAATCCTGTGCAGGATATTCCACTTGCGGCTGTGCTGCGCAGCGCGATTGGCGGTTTCAGCGACGAAGAACTCGCGAGGATACGTGCCTTTTCGCAGAAAAGATATTTCTATGACTGCTGCCGGGAATACCGTGTTGCAGGAGAAGACCAGAAGCTAAAAGAAAAACTGGAACAGTTTTTTGCGATGTTTGGACGATTTCGCGAAAAATGTGCCCATACACCAGTGCATCTGCTCTTGTGGGAGATCCTGGATGCGACCGGGTACGGGGCATATGCAGAGTCACTTCCCGCAGGCAGACAGAGGAAGGCGAATCTCGACATGCTGGTGGAGAAGGCGATCGCCTACGAGGCGACGAGTTATCGTGGCCTATATCATTTCGTGCGCTACATCGAGAATTTGAAGAAATACGAGGTGGATTATGGGGAGGCCAACATTGATTCTGAGTCAGGCAATACGGTTCGGATCATGAGTATTCACAAGAGCAAAGGATTGGAATTCCCGATCGTCTTTGTGAGTGGCCTTGGCAAGCAGTTTAATGAGACAGATGCCCGCAGCCGGTTGATTATGCATCCGGAGTTTGGCATTGGCTGTGATTACGTAGACCCGGAGCTCAGAACGCGCCGGGCAACCCTCGCGAAACAGGCGATTCGGCAAAAGACGACAGCGGAGAGCCTAGGCGAAGAGCTTCGGGTGCTCTACGTCGCAATGACACGCGCGAAGGAAAAGTTGATTCTCACGGGAAGTGCGGGAGATTTGCAGAAGAAACTGGAGCGCTGGCGAACCGCGGCAATGCACCGCAGCGGGCAGCTATCCTATACGTGGCTGTCGTCGGCATCCACTTATCTGGACTGGATTGTTCCTGCGCTTCTGAGACATCCGGCGGCGGAAGAATTGCTTCTGGCAGACGATGACGGGAAGGGATCCCTGTCTGTGCACCAGGAAACGGGCACTACAATGTATCAGCGGGGATACCGATCGGAGGAATGTCCCGGTGGCAGTGTGTTTTCGGAGGAGACGGCTCCGTTCATCATACGGATTGTGGATGGCAACGAGGAGGAAGAAGAACAGCAATGGGAGGATAACGTTGCTGCGATGCGCCTGAAAGAGCTACTTTCTCTTGACACCGGAATCTGTTATAATGAGGCGGCGCATGCTTACCTGCAGGATGTATTTGACTGGGAATATCCATATGCGGCCAATGCGATGATCCCCGGGAAAATGTCCGTCTCTGAGCTGAAGAAGCTATCGTATCAGCCAGAGGAGACCAGTGAGGAATTGAATCGTGAGCAGATAATCATTCCGTTAATCCCTGATTTCCGAAAGGAAAGGAAGACCGTTACCGGAGCGGCCAGAGGCACGGTGTACCATATGTTTATGGAAAACCTGGATTATCTTCAGATCCCGGAACCGACCACATGTTCCGAGGCCGAAGTGCGAGGAGAAAGCGGCTTGCCTCGCACTGTCGAAGAAGAATTGGAAATACAGTTGGAAGAAATGATAAGTTGTGGTAAAATGTCCGAGGAAGAAGCCGCGGCGCTTTCTCTTGAGGATATCTGTGCATTTTTGGCGAGTGGTGTCGGTGAACGGATGCGCAAGGCGGCACATGCCGGGAAATTGTTTCGGGAGCGTCCTTTTGTGCTCGGAATCCCGGCAAATGAGATGCTGGATAGCTATGACTCGCAGGAGATGGTGCTTGTCCAGGGCATCATAGACGCATATTTTATCGAGGAAGATGAAATTGTCGTTCTCGATTACAAGACAGACCGTGTGGACTGTGCGCAGGCGCTTGTAGATAAGTACAAGGCACAATTAGATTACTATGCACAGGCGCTTGAAAAGCTGACGGGACACCAGGTGGCGGAGCGGATTATCTATTCGTTCCATCTGAATGAAGAAATAGTATTGTAGATATTGACGGAGTACATTATGAAAAAATTGATAAAAAATCAAGCGGTTCGCTATATCTTTTTCGGACTTTGTACGACCGGCGTAAATCTGGTCTGTACATACGCTCTGAGAGGCTTGGGGCTAAATGTGACGGCGGCGAACACAGTTGCAATCCTGATCGCAATCGTCTTTGCATATGTGGTAAACAAGCTGTTTGTGTTCGAGCACAAGGCGGCATCCCTTCCGGCGCTTATCAAGGAAGCGGCGAGCTTCATCGGGATGCGGCTTGGCACAATGGTCGTGGAGGTGTTTGGCGTTGTCTTGCTGAGCAGCGTCTGGGGCTTGCAGGATATGGTCGCGAAACTGATTATTCAGGTCGTGATTATGGTGCTGAATTACCTGATCAGCCGTTTCGTGGTGTTCAAAGACGAGGACTCTGCGGCAGGCTCGGAGGAGAGACAGGCGGAGAAAAAGTGTAGCAGGAGATTTTTCCTGGCCGGTTTCGTTTTGTCGGCGCTGGTGGCCGCGGCCGGCTTTATCGCGTTCGGCATGTGGCCGTTCGGGGACAACACGGTGTTGATCATTGATTCCCTGCACCAATATCTTCCATTCTACACGGATTTCCATGGGAAGCTGCAGAACAGCCAGTCGCTGTTGTACTCGTTCTCGGGAGGCCTCGGTTACAATTTCTGGTCGACCTACGCGTATTATATGGCGAGCCCTCTGAATTTTCTGATGGCCTTCATTCCGAAGGAGAATGTCTGCGATTTCATGGATTTTGTGATCCTGTTCAAGATCGGGCTCTGTGGTGGGTGCTTTTCCTGGTATCTGCACAAAAGGGATCCGGAGCGCAAATATCTGCCAGTCGTGTTCGGCATGATGTTCGCCCTGAGCAATTTTGTGATCGGTTACTATTTCAATCTCATGTGGCTTGACAGTATTGCGATGCTGCCGTTGATCATGTTGGGGATTGAGCGAATTGTCAAGGGCGGGAGCGGACGGATGTTCGGATTGTCCTTGTTTTACGGGCTGTGGTGTAATTATTACATCGGGTTTATGCTCTGCATTTTCTCGTGTCTGTATTATCTCGTGCGGTGGATTTCGTGCCGCAGGATCGATGCGAAGCGGGTCATTCGAAGCAGTTTGACGTTTGCGTGGTACGCACTTCTGGCGGGCGGGATGGCGGCGCTTGTGCTGGTTCCGGCTTATCTGGGCCTGAGCGCGTCGGAATCCATGCAGAGCAACACATTTCCGACGACTGTGAAATTCTACGAGAGCCTTTGGGGGCTGCTGGAGAACCATATGGCGTTCATGACGCCGATCAATATCTCGAACTCGCAGGTCGGGCTCAATGTCTATTGCGGCATGCTTGCGGTGCTGCTTGCGGTGCTTTACATTTTTGACGGGAAGATTCGTCTTCGCGAGAGGCTTGCGCATCTTGGACTGTGTGCGCTGCTGCTGCTCAGCTTTTCGTTCAACATGCTGAATTATATCTGGCATGGATTTCACGTGCAGAATGGACTTCCAAACCGGTTTGCGTTTCTCTACATCGCCGTCCTGCTTGTAATGGCATATGACGCGATTGGGCATATTCGCAGCTTCCATATTCCTGAGCTGATCTTCGCCTGGATCGCGACGGCCGGGTTCGTCGCGGTGGATTACACGCAGCGCACCGGAGATATCAAGGAGTATGTGTACTTTATCTCGTTCGGCCTGCTCACGCTGTACTTTGCCCTGCTGATCTTTGGGCGGTTGGCGAAGCATGTACAGTTCAAGATTTTCTGTGGGATCATCTCGGGTGTGGCGCTTGTCGAGGTGTCGGCCAACGCGGTCTATGGAATCATCTGCAACGACGGCGTGACGAGGAGCATCTACATAAACGATCAGAAATCGTACCAGACGATGATGCGTCAGCAGGACGATGATGTATTTTTCCGCAGTGAAGTAGACCGACAACGGATGCGCAACGTGACGATGTATGCAGGTGGCAATGCGATGGTCATGTTCAATTCCACGATGCAGGAGTCAGTCATTGATTTCTGCGATAGTCTCGGCATTGAGGCGCGCACGAACAAGAACGGCTATCTCGGCGTGACAAAGCTGGTCAATGACATTTTGGGAATCCGTTATCTGGCATCTCCGTCGAAGGTCGCGCGTACAATGTATCAGTTTGAGCGTGTCGCGGAGGATGGGGAGCTGGCGCTGTACAAGAATGACAACGCGCTCGCACTCGGATTCATGGTGAAAGACGACATTGCTAACTGGGACATCGATGCCGGGGAGCCGCTTCAGGTGCAGAACAGCTTCGTGGAGCTCGCGACAGGGCTTGAACCGATCTACGTGCTGGATCGATACATCGATATGGAGGACGGGAAGAACTACGGGATCAAGATCCCGGAGAACAAACAGGTCTATCTCTGCATCGATACCAGGGTTGCCAGTATCAATCTGAATACGCCAGAGTATACGAAGTCATTTGATGATTTTACAGATCATCTCTATGTGATCAACGCGTCGGATGAGAGCGATATGGCGGATTTCACGGTGACATTGAAGGACGGGCAGTCGACAGTGCAGGCACAGGTCTACACCTGTGCGAACGAGGCCTATGAGCAAGTGCGAGACAAACTTGCCGAGAGTCAGATGACCGATGTGAGTGTGGACGGTAATCGCGTCAACGGCAACGTGGACGCGAAGGAGGACGGGACACTTCTGCTGACAATCCCGTACGATACCGGTTGGAGTATTGCGGTGGACGGCGAGAAGACAGAGAGCTATGCCGTCGGAAAGGCGCTCACGGGCATACATCTTCCGGCCGGAAC
>CANQEB010000140.1 GCA_947594085.1 uncultured Lachnospiraceae bacterium
AAGGTCAGTTCCCTTAAAAATAAAACTTCTTCAAGAATTTTCAAGGTCGTTTCACTGTTCAGTTATCAAGGTTCTGCTTTGTTGTCTCTCTTGCGGAGCAACTTTGACATGTTACCATAGTTTCCCGCAAATGTCAACAACTTTTTTCATTTTTCTTTTGAATTCTATTCTCAGAAAAATGAACCGGAGAAAGAGGGATTTGAACCCTCGCGCCGCGTTAACGACCTACACCCTTAGCAGGGGCGCCTCTTCAGCCTCTTGAGTATTTCTCCAAAATTCTGAATTAACATGATTAAAATATGAAATTTTATATAGCGCCTTTCCGCGGCGCATTTATTATTATACCTACGGCAAATCTGTTTGTCAATTAATTTTTTTCTTTATTTTCGGGCTTTTTTCGGCATTCCAGATATGGTGGAAATGCGTCTTCCGACATACAAAATTTAGGGGTTTAACTTCACTTTCGATTTACAGAAAAAGTAGTCAAGCAAGATGTCGATAAAAGGGACCGCCATAAGGCGATCCCCTGTCATACATCTCTGATTCCTAAGGATTATTCAAACTAGTTGGTGATTGTAAGCTCGGTCTCCTTGTCAAATACGTGGATCTTGTCAACGTCAACCGCAAACTTAACATTGTCGCCAGTTCTCGTCGTGGTACGCGGATTCACACGAGCGGTGAAGTTCGCACCCTCAACCGTGAAGTACAGGAATACTTCTGCACCGAGCAGCTCATAAACCTCGATCTTCGCATCGATCGCGCCTGCGCCTGCTGCTGCAACCTTGTCAGCATCGTCGCTCATATCCTCCGGACGGATACCCATGATAACGGTCTTGCCATTGTATGCTTTTACCTTCTCAGCCTTCGCTGCCGGAAGCTTGATGCTGGTAGCGCCGATCTTCAGGAATACATCACTGCCCTGAACGTCTACCGTAGCGTCTACCATGTTCATCTGCGGGGATCCGATGAATCCTGCAACGAACAGGTTGCCCGGTGCATTGTAGAGGTTCTGCGGAGTATCCACCTGCTGAACCACGCCGTCCTTCATAACGACGATTCTGGTACCAAGCGTCATAGCCTCGGTCTGGTCATGCGTAACGTAGATGATCGTAGCGCCCAGTCTCTGATGCAGCTTGGAGATCTCGGTTCTCATCTGTACACGAAGCTTTGCGTCCAGGTTGGACAGCGGCTCGTCCATCAGGAATACCTTCGGCTCACGAACGATAGCACGGCCCATGGCAACACGCTGTCTCTGACCACCGGAAAGAGCCTTCGGCTTACGGTCAAGGAGCTTCTCCAGGTCAAGGATCTTAGCAGCCTCTCTCACCATCTTGTCGATCTCAGCCTTCGGAACCTTGCGGAGCTTAAGGCTGAATGCCATGTTATCGTACACCGTCATGTGCGGATACAGAGCGTAGCTCTGGAATACCATTGCGATATCTCTGTCCTTCGGCTCAACGTCGTTCACAACCTTGTCACCGATCTTCAGCGTGCCGCTGGTGATCTCCTCAAGACCTGCGATCATACGAAGCGTGGTGGACTTACCACATCCGGACGGACCTACGAAGATGATAAATTCCTTGTCCTCGATCTCCAGATTGAAATCCTTAACAGCCTCAAAGCCGTTCGGATACGTTTTGTTAATGTGAGACAATGATAAACTTGCCATTTTGAATTCCTCCCTGAAATTGTAATCTAAGATGGATTAAGTATACTAAAAATCAAATTTTTATGCCATACCCGAACTGTACAAACTTTTTATTAACTACTCGTTACTTCTGCTTATATTTTTTCTGCTTTTCGGCAGGTATTGGCACATTGACGAAAATTTTAATTTTTCTTGTACAGCTTGACGAAAGCAAGTCTTTTTTGTAAACTCTACCTTATAATATGATGGCGTTTCGAGCTGTCGGGACTGCAGGTGAACAAAAATGAATTACATCGTTTTAGATTTGGAATGGAATCAGTGCCCAGCCGGCAAAGCAGAAGAAAATTCTTCTCTTCGTTTCGAGATTGTTGAAATCGGAGCCGTCAAGCTGGATGAGACGCTTGTTCTGACAGACCAATTTCGAGAGGTTGTCAAGCCACAAGTCTACCACAGTCTGCACCACAGAACAAAAGAAATCATTGCTTTGCGCGCCATTGATTTTGAAGACGCGCGCAATTTCCCTGAAGTAGCGCAAGACTTTATAACTTGGTGCGGAGATGATGCTGTATTCTGCACATGGGGCTCAGCCGACCTGACGGAGCTGCAGCAAAATCTAGCCTATTACAATATTCCCTCTCCGTTCCCTTTCCCCTTGCTCTACTACGATATTCAAAAAATTTTCAGTATCGTCTATGAGGATCGCAAGTCAAGGCGCTCTCTCGAATCAGTGATCGACTTTTTGGATATTCCAAAGAGCATTCCATTTCACAGTGCATTGAGCGACGCACATTATACATCGCTCATCATGCAGCGACTGACACCAGAGCAAATTATGGCAAATTCATCTGTCGATTACTATCAGATCCCGAAAAATCGCCGCCAGGAAATTTATTTATCCTATGAAACCTACACAAAATTTGTCTCCCGTCCATTTAAGGACAAGACACAGGCGATGCGAGACCGAACCGTCATCTCTACACCCTGCTGCAAATGCAACAAAACCGCACAAAAGAAAATCCGCTGGTTTCCTGTCGGCGGGAGCAACTATTTCTGTTTGGCTTACTGTGAAAAGCACGGCTATTTAAAAGGGAAAATTCGGCTTCGGCATCAACGCGACAATCTCTGTTACGCGATCAAGACGGTAAAAACAATCTCGCTGGAAGAAGCTTACGAAATTCGAGAAAAGAAAGAAGTGTTAAAGCTCAAGCGAAGATTACGACGAAAGTTTAACACAGACAGGAATCCATGATATAAGGGCTGCCAATCAATTCTTCGGCAGCCCTATCTTATAATTTTTTAGATTTTTATTCTCTACTTTGTCCGTTTGAAGTTTGCCACGAGATCTTCCATCTCTCTCAGCAAACAATCCACTTTTCCAAAATACGCATCGTTGTTCAGCGGATTATCCATCTCGCTGCTAATCTCATTGAGCGTATCTGTCAATTCTTTAATTCGCTTCTTGCCATTTCCATTCTTATATAAAAGATATCGACTGCGCTCATTCTCCTCCGGAGTCATCTTGCGCAGATAAACTTCTACATTCGGCTTCTCCCCGATATAGCGGTATGTGATAGAAGGCGACGCATGATTCAAAAGATTCTGCAGATAATAAATATCTCCGGTCGTCTTGTAATAACGCCACGCAAATGTCTTGCGCATGGTCTGTGCGCCAATTGATGTCAGCCCCATGCTCTTTCCAGCGCTCTTCAGCGCACGATAAGCCTGCTCTCTCGACAATGCTGCCGGCGAGCTGGCATGTCCAAGAATCAGATACGCATCCGGATCTTTTCCTTCCGTATATTTGTTAATAATCTCTTTCAGCTCCGGCGGTATTATAAACGTCCGCTTGATATTTTTCGTCCCGATATTTGCCTCTATACTGTCTTTTCCTCTGATATCTTTATTCTTAAACTTTAAAATTTCCTGAAGCTGAAGTCCGGTCCCAACACCGATCTCGAACATAATATAATACTTGTCATCCATCTCCCTCAGCTTCGCTTTAAACTTTTCCAGTGTCTCATCGTCTTTGATTGGCGCAACCCAGTTCATACCATTACCCATCCCTTCTTCAACATTAATTATTTATACATTCCCTTTGTTCTTGGCCGCCAGACGCTCCTGACGTTCCTTTTCCAGCTCATCGATCAGTCTCTCTGTCTCATGAGCCTTCTCCTCCATGATTCTGGCTTCCTCGGCAGCCCTCTCTGCCTCAGCCTGAGCAAGTGCCTCTTGTTCTTTCTTCAGACGTTCTTGCTCCATCACCGCCCTGAGCTCTGCTTCGATCTCCGCGGTGGTCATTCGCTCAATCTCTTCCTCCCTCTTCTTTCGTTCTTGTTCCTCTTGTCTTCTGCGCCTTCGTATTCTGGAATCGGAAGTACAACGGAAGATCAATACGATGATCAACACCACCAGAATCACAAGGGCGATCGTCCCCCCGATCAGCACCGATAGAAAATGATTCTGTGTGTACTCCATGACTCTCTGATATCCGGTCTCAAAGATTGTAGCTGTCTGTGACAATACCTCATCCACGCTTTCAATCTGAATATGATCCCCGGATAAATCCGACTGTACGGGGGCTACCTCCACGTCCTTTTCGAATACCATCTGTGCAGGTACATAGATCGCCTGAACGTCTCCCTCAAAAGTGCCTACCGGCCAGTCATTATATTTACAAGAAAGGGTTGTCCGACCTCTTTTGCGCTCCATGACCTCATAAGTCACATCCGCAACATTCGCCGAATTCGGAAGCATCAGCCAGCCACCCATATAAGTGATCGGCTTGCGCTCCCATACTGTCGATTGCAGCCGGGAAGCCTTTCCAAAATACCTGAGTCCCATTATATCGTAAAAACTGCTGTCCGACCCATCATTTTCAAAATTGACAGGGGAGAATTCGTCAAAGCCATATTCCATGATCTCTGTCGAATCCCAGTACGCGACATCAGCGCCCTCCGCTCGAAAAACAACCGAGACAAGACGCTTGTCGTCCTTCTCTCCGTATGTCACGAGTGTATTTAAACACTGCGACGTATATCCGGTCTTCCCTCCAGTGCACCAGTCCTGATAATACTCCTCGTCCTCGTGCATCATCTTCTGATGGTTCAGGAACGACCGCTCTTCATCCGTCAAATTCGTCTTCGGAATCGTGTACTCATGCGTGGTGACGATCTCTCGGAAAACCGGATTCCGATATGCGGCCCCGGCAATCAACGCCATATCGTGCGCACATGTATAATGGTCATCCTGATACAGTCCATGAGGATTGGCAAAATGAGTATTGACACATCCCAGCTCCTGCGCCTTCGCATTCATCAGATCCGCAAATCCGCTCAGACTGCCTCCCATATACTCTGCAATGCCGTTTGCAATATCGTTAGCCGACGCCAACATCAACCCGTACACTGCGTCCTCAAGTCGCATCTTCTCGCCGGGCTGAATTCCCAGGTGTGAGCTGCCTTCCTCCAGATCATACACAATCTCGGAAAAAGTGATCTCGTCATCCAAGTCACAGTTCTCAACCACCAGCAACGCTGTCATAATCTTCGTGATGCTGGCCGGATACATCTTCTCCGTCGCGCCCTTGCTGTACAAAAATGTGCCTGTATCGATGTCCATCACTGCCGCCGTGGCAGAATTTATCGCTGGGCCCTGCGGCCAACCTGGAATCTCATTCGTCTCTATCGTATAGGAGACTGGAATCGGATCCTCCGTCCCCTGCTCCTCATCGGCAAAAATCATCGTATAGGAAGTCACGGACATCAGACCGCAAAGCAAAAATCCCGCAGTCAGAAATTTCCATTTCTTCATTCCGTCTCTCCTCATATTCAGTTTCGCGCATTAACATAAGAAATCTGCAATATTAGTATATGAGAAAGAAAAAGAAAATGCAAGTCATGTTGCGCAACTTTTGAAGAATATTTTCATAAAAATATCCATTTTTTTATTTATCTCATTATATGGAAGAAAAAAATCCCGAAAAAAGAACAGATTACTTTAAAAATTCCTTTATCGCAGCTGTCATGATTTCCGGATGGTAATCAAAGCAATGGGTATCTCCGGGTACGACTACCAGCCTGGCATTAGCATAAAGCTTCTCCGCCCTTTGCGCATATTCCAGTGGAACCGCCTCATCCTTGTCACCCTGCACAATAAGTACCGGACCACGGAAACGTTCAATCTCATCTTCTACATGAATCGTCTGGGCCACCAGGATATAATCTCTGTTTAGACGCCGGTCATCCATCTCCAGGAAATCCGGAACATGAACCGGGTCAAAAGATTGTCCCAGCAAACTCCCCTGTCTGGCTCCGTCCGGGATCATCCAGGCAGGCGAAAGAGGAATAAGCGCCTTCAAATCATCCACTCTCATTCCACCCACAAGCATGGTGAGCAGACCGCCCTGAGAATGTCCGCAGAGATACAGGTCACTGACAAAGTCTAACGTTTTGGCATAGTCAATCGCTGCCAGCGCATTTGTCACCCATTTATAAAGCGTATGGTTTTCAAATTTGCCATCGCTCTTACCGTGACCATACATCTCTACCCGAAGAGCAGCAAAGCCTATGTCATTCACAGCCTCGACTACCGCAACGATATGGTTTTCCTCCATGTGTCCGGTAAAACCATGGATCACGATCACCAGCGGACATTTTCCGGTTTCATTTTGAATCGTTTTCGGCATGTCCAATTTTGCGTGAAGCCTAATTCCATCATTTTCAATAAAAAACTCCTTCATGACGATTTCCCCCTCGTATAATATCTTTTAGATACAGTAAATGTACCTTGATAACTTAATAAATCTTTGTTCAATAGGCTTAGTAAAGCCCATGATATAATTGTCCTTAGTGTCAATCAGGTAATAGTTCTTTTTCCCCCTGTT
>CANQEB010000141.1 GCA_947594085.1 uncultured Lachnospiraceae bacterium
TTTCAGTTGACAATGTGTCCGAGAGCTTCATTCAGGATATCGATCTTACAGAGACGCTTGGGGATTACGATGAACTCCGGCTTGTCTCGGAAGCAGAACCTACGGTTTCCGTATCCGTACAGATTGAGCAGAGCGGGGATCATACGCTGAGGATTCCACTATCCAATCTTGAGGTTCTGAATCGGCCGGAGGGTATGAATCTTACTTTCTCACCGGCTGACGAGATCTTGATACAGGTGCATTCCGATGACAAAGCGGGCGCGATTACGGTTCGGGATATCAAGGCGAGCATTGATCTGGATGCATGTACGGAGCCTGGGATTTATGAAATACCCGTTCAGATCGAGCTGCCGGAAAAATATGCGCTGACCTCGGAGGTAAAGCTTGTAGTGACAGCGGAGAAACAAGAACAGCTACCTGATGACGACAGACAGAATGTGGGGGATTGACATTGATAGAGAGAAGACTAACGGTAAAAAATCAGCTTGGGCTACATCTCAGACCAGCCGGAGAGTTGTGCAAAATGGCGACGGAGTATAAGTCGGAGATCAAGATTTGCTTTCGCAATAAGGAATTCAGCGCTAAGAGTATTTTGGGCATTTTGAGTGCATGTGTGCAGCAGGATGACGAGATTACACTTGTCTGCAGTGGAGCGGATGAAGAAGAGGCCTGTGAGGCGATAGCATCGTTCATAGAGAGCCAGACGTGAGCGGACATGAGTGCGGATCAGGGATGCATGAGTGACGCATGATCTGAGGTTGGCATTGAAATTGAAATATTTGAGAATCTGAGAAGAAAAAATAGGGCTGACACATGATTTTGTGCCAGCCTTATTTCGTGACCTTTAGGCGTATGGATCCGTCGGATCGTAGTTCTGCCCGGCGGGAAGCGTCGGTGCCCGCTCGATGATTACGCTTGCCGGACATACAATGCTATCGCTGATGACAACCTTCGTGCCGCATGGACAATTGTCATACAAATATTTCGCATGCTTCACGGTGAGTCGAATGCAGCCGCCGGATGCCGGTCGGCCGAGCTTGTTATACTCGGCGGTTTTCAGCGTGTGGTTATCGGGCTGATAATTCGGCACAGAGTGAAACAGGATGCTCGGTGTAATGTGTGAACAGTACTGTCCCCAGCATGGCCCGTTTAACTCATGCCAACGAAGCTTATCCATTATGTAAAATGTGCCGGTCGGTGTATTGTACCTGTTTGCAGCGGTAGAACATACAAATGCTCTCACCGGTGTGCTGCCTCGGTAGACTACTACAAAACAACCCTTGCGGTTGACCTCGATGCGCCATGCGCCTGTGAGATTGTCTCCGATCACAGCTCCATTGCTGCCGAAGGTGTATTCTTTGCCGGCAATCTTTTGCTTGCCGGTAAGCATCCGCCCATTGGAGGGGCTAAAATAATACCGGCTTCCGTTCTGGGCAAGCCATCCGGTGTGCAAGCTTCCGTCGCTTCTGAAATAATACCAGTATCTGTCTTTGCCGTTTTCGGAAAGTATATTTACAAAACCGGTGGTCATAGATGCGTATGTACTGGATGTTTTACTGGGATTAAAGTAGTACATCTTGTTGTTATATTTGAGCCATCCGGTCTTGACGACGAATGTTTCTGGATCTATGTAATACTTCCGTCCATTGATAATCTGCCATCCCCTTTGGCGAACGCCATACGCGTTGCTGTAGTAGAGATTGTCTTTAACCGTGAAAAAGCCAGTCTGCAGTACACCGTACGCGTTAAAGTAATAATAATACTGGCCGATTTTCTTTGAACAGTCTTGCACACAGGCATCATTCTTTTTCGGATTAAAGTAGTATTTTTTGCCGTTGATGATGTACCATCCGGAGACCCGACGGCCTTTGCTGTCATAATAGTATAATTTCTTGCCGTTTTCTCCCTTTACCCAGCCGGTTTTTGCGGCGCCCTTTTTGTTAAAGTAATAGGTATATTTTCCGATCTGTGTAATGCCCGAGGTGCGTTTGCCGGTCTTTTTGTCGAAATAGTACCGTTTGCCGTCGATTGTCTGGAATCCGGTCTTCAGGACGCCGTCTGACCCTGCATAATAATACCCTTTGTCGTAGGAAGAACGCTCGTAGGAGGTCAGACGCCCCTTCTTGGTGATATGATAGCGTTTTTTATTTACCTTGATCGTGCCCAGCTTGATGACACCCTTTGCGTTGGCGTAGTAATAGGCGCCATCATGTTTCACCCAGCTGCTGACTGCCAGAACGCCTCCCTGGCTGGAAGTCAGATAGTAATAGACATCAGGATTGCTGTGGAAACTGATCAGACCGGTTATGCCGAGGCATAGAGCGCCCGGGTTTGCAGTTTCTCCGTCGGGGCGAAACAGATAGTATGTTCCATCGACTTTGTAATTGCCGGAAACGCGGTAACCAGATGCATTGAAATAATAACGGTTCCCGTCAAGATCCTGCCATCCCGTGAGTCTTGTACCATTCATCAGATAATACCAGCCATTCGAATCCTGCCGCCATCCGGAAAGCTCTGGAACAGGAGCCTCAGCGGAGGGTGGGGCTGTGGTGGAAGTATTAGCAGGAGCATCCGTCTCAGCTGCGGACACCACAAGACAGTCTGACCATGGAGCAGCTTGAAGCAATGGGAAGGCAAAGATAAGCCCAATGATCAGAAGATAAGATAATAACATTTTTTTCATATTGAAGATTCCCCCTCTATGTGAATAAATCGGAAAAGCAGTCGAAAAATACAAAAAACCCCTTTATTTAGATTTATTATATCTACTGCATGTCTGGAATGCAAGGGAAGCAGAATAGGAAAATTCTTAATTATTTTTTAACTTCAGGTTTCCTTTTAGGTTGTCAATTGTCGTGAATTGTTCTATAATAATTGAAATCAATAAGGAGTGGGCAAGGTGAGAAGACGAGAACAATACAAGCGTCTGATTATGTTTTTGGCATCTGTTTTGATCGTTGCGATTCAGACAGGTGTGTTTGCGTACGCTTGGTTTAAGGAATATCACGTGAGTACTGTCATAGGAAGAAGATACGGGTACTGGGGACACTGGGCATTGCTCGGACTGTACGCGCTTATGGTAGTTTTGGTATCCAGGCTTTTCTCGGCGTTTAAGGTAGGCTACCAGCGAGTACTCGATGTGCTCCTCTCACAGATATTCTCTGTTTTGCTTGTGAATGTAGTTGCATATCTTCAGCTTGCCCTGATCGGCCGTTGGCGTTTCATGCAGTATATTGGTCCGATGCTGCGGGTGACTGCGGTCAATCTCGTAGCAGTGGTGCTGTGGGTGTTGTTCATGCGTGTGGTATATACGAGAATCTATCCACCGCACGAAGTCCTGCTGATTTATGGCGGGGTCAATCCGAAAGCCCTGATGAAAAAGATGGAGGGGCGCAAAGACAAGTATATCATTAGCGGGACACTTTGTCTGGACAAGGGGATTGACTATATACGACAGGAAATTCCAAAATATCAGGCTATTGTGATTGGGGATATTCCGTCTCACGAGCGGAATCTTATTCTGAAGTTTTGTTTTGAGAATAATATGCGGTGTTACTGTCTGCCTAAGATATCGGATATTATGATCATGAGTTCAGAGAAGATTCACTTGTTTGATACACCGCTGCTATTGTTCCGGAACCGTGGCCTGACCGTGGAGCAGCAGGCACTCAAGCGAGTTTTTGACATCGTGTGCTCTGTTTTGATGTTGGTTGTTTTTTCACCGATTCTTTTGGTGATCGCAATTCTTGTCAAGTGTTATGACGGAGGGCCGGTGTTTTACAAACAGCCGCGCTTGACCAAGGACGGAAAAGTGTTCGAGGTATTGAAGTTTCGCAGCATGCGTGTGGATTCCGAGAAAAGCGGCGCCCGGCTTGCAATGAAGGGCGATAGCCGGATCACTCCGATCGGGAAGGTGCTCCGCAATATACACTTTGACGAGCTTCCGCAGCTTTTCAATATCATAAAAGGTGATATGTCGCTGGTCGGGCCGCGTCCCGAACGCCCGGAAATTGCCGCGCAATACCGAAAGGACCTGCCGGAGTTCGACTATCGTCTGAAGGTGAAGGCCGGACTCACGGGTTATGCACAGGTATATGGAAAATATAACACTACGCCATATGACAAGCTAAAGCTGGACCTGACCTATATCGAGAATTATTCATTTGTGCTGGATCTTCAATTGATTGCCACGACGGTTAAGATCCTTTTTCAAAAGGAAAACACAGAAGGTGTTGAGAAGTGGCAGATGACGGCCGAGACAGGCCGGGATACAAAAACGGTTGACGGTCAGGAGAATACATGGGACAAGAAGTGACGGTTTCGGTGATTATGCCGGCCTATCAGTGCGAGAAAACAATAAGACAGGCAATCGACTCTGCTCTGGCCCAGGAAGTGCCGCTTGAGCTTATTGTAGTGAATGATCAATCACCGGATGACCTGGACACTGTGATGACGCGCTACGCGAGTGATGAGAGAGTTCGCTATATCAAAAACACGAAAAACCTTGGCGCGGCAGCCTCGCGAAACCTTGGCGTGGAGCTTGCGCGTGGCGGTTATGTGGCTTTTCTGGACGCGGATGACTGGTGGGCAGAAGGGAAGCTCGCAAGACAGCTCGCCGCGTTGGAACAGACCAAGTCAGTGCTATGCTCTACGGGCAGAGAGCTTGTGACACCGGAAGGACAGTTGACCGGGCGTGTGATCGGAGTGAGAGAGAAAATTACCTATCGGTCGCTTTTGCTTCACAATTGTATCAACTGCTCGTCTGTCCTTGTGCGCACGGAGGTTGCGCGTGAGTTCCCGATGCAGCATGAGGATAGTCACGAGGATTACATTACATGGCTCGGAATTTTGAAAAAGTATGGACATGCTGTGGCCATCAATGAGCCGCTTTTGAAATACAGGCTGAGTTCCGGAGGAAAATCCGGGGATAAGCTGAAGTCCGCACGGATGACGTACTGGGCGTACCGCTATGCCGGATTCGGCCCGTTGTCTGCAGCAGGTCTGTTTTGCGCGTATGCGGTGAACGGAGTGCTCAAGTATGCACGGGCATATCTGAAGCATTAAAGAAAACATGCCTTGTGTGCTGCCAAAAGCTGTGCGAGAGTGAACGCTAGGACAGTAGAACATTACATCAACAAAAACAGAGTATGGAGGCCGGATATGATTGACAAATTAATTGAGAATATCAAGAAGACAAATGCGCCCGTCGTGGTCGGGCTGGATCCGATGCTGAATTATATCCCGGAGCATATCGTGAGGAAGGCATTTGCAGAGTTTGGGGAGACCTTGGAGGGTGCTGCAGAAGCAGTTTGGCAGTATAACAAGGCAATTGTGGATGCGACATATGATCTGATTCCGGCGGTGAAGCCGCAGATTGCGATGTACGAGCAGTTCGGGATTCCGGGATTGCAGGTGTTCAAGAGGACAGTTGATTACTGTCAGCGCAAAGGGCTTGTCGTGATCGGCGACGTGAAGCGCGGCGATATCGGGTCAACTTCTGCCGCATATGCCACTGCACATCTTGGCACGATTCAGGTGGGGCAGAAGGCATTTATGCCATTTGGAGAGGATTTTGCGACGGTCAATCCGTATCTGGGGACCGACGGCATCAAGCCGTTTCTCGACGTGTGTCGCGAAGCGAAGAAAGGCATCTTCATTTTGGTGAAGACATCGAATCCCTCGAGTGGAGAATTTCAGGATCGCCAGATTGATGGCAGGCCACTGTACGAGCTGGTGGGCGAGAAGGTGGCCGAATGGGCGGACTCCTGCATGGGAGAGGCCTACAGTTACGTCGGTGCGGTTGTGGGCGCGACTTATCCCGAGATGGGGAAGGTGCTGCGCAAGATCATGCAAAAGTCTTACATCCTGGTGCCGGGCTACGGTGCGCAGGGCGGCAAGGCGGCGGATTTGGTGCATTATTTCAACAAGGATGGACTCGGTGCGATTGTGAACTCGTCGCGCGGCATCATCGCGGCCTACAAGCAGGAGAAATATGCGGCTTTCGGCGCAGAGCATTTTGCGGACGCGAGCCGGCAGGCGGTTCTGGACATGATCGCGGATATCAATGGGGCGTTGGGTGCGCGTTAAGGGCGTGTTTAACGTACATTAACAACCCGGACGCCCTGCAAGGGCTTGCAATGTCAGGGCAGACCCGCTCGCGCTTAATCGGGCACGTAGCGGTGCATAAGCTCGCTCGCGCTCACCAAGCACCGACGGCCCTCAATGATCTGCCCCTGACACAGCAAGCCCCTTTGCCGGGCTGTGCTGTGTATATAATAATGCATCATTCTAATATACGGATTATGCCTAAATAACAAGATATGTGGCTGCACTACAGTTATTTGCGGTTGAAGTATTACTCATTTGCTAGTTTTGTAAAACACATAAAGGTATACAGATATGCTGCTGAAAATCGCAGACCAGCCCGAAGAGGGAATTGCGATACCTTAGGCAAACCGTATGAGGCCGCCGGCACTTAGCGAATGCGTAGCATGAGCTTAGTACCGCTGCGTTGCCGAATCGAGT